>NZ_NUOW01000069.1:0-2717 GCF_002584635.1 Bacillus sp. AFS031507 | reverse complement strand
ATACAGATAGGTAAGGCTTTGAAGTTATCGCTACCTTTTCCCCCTGTTCACACCGTACATGCGACTTTCACCGCATACGGCGTTCCAACTAATCCAATTCATTCAATTCTATGTATTTGTTTAGATTGATGTTGCTTTCTTCCGAAATCATATGGCTTCGTTTTTACATTGTAATCGAAATTCGTTTAGTTTTTCTTTTTGCTTTTTGGTAAGTTTTGAGACTTTGAGTAATTTCTGTATCTTTTCACTATCCTTGAGATGGACTAGTCGATGAACAGTTTCATGAAGTATTACTAGGTTTGAAAATGTATCATCTTTTGATAGATGATACGGATTCTTGTGATGGCAGTGCCAGTCACTGATTTCAAGCTCAACTCCTGTTACCGCACATTTACCGTATTGAGCAATAAACTTACTTATTCGATTGTCATTATATTCAATTGACCGATTTGGAATATAGTTTTTCATGATTGAAAATAAAACCCTTTTGTTTACAGCCTTTAGACTTTTGTGGATTTTATCTCTACCTTCGGCAGTGTAATTACATGTTTCCTGCGAAAAGCATAAGTTTGTTTTATGCTTTTGGGCATAAATGGGTACAAATACCATACTTTGTATTTTATAAAGTTTCGATCTGTAACCTTTGTACCTTTTTTGTAGAGTCGTTGTCATCTCATGAAAGTTCGCATCTGTTCTAAAAATCTTTAAACGATTATACAGTGTTTTTCTTAGATAGAAGTTTAACCTATTAAGATTTGTAGTAATTTGGGTGGCTGCTGAATAGTAATTTTGGATTCCCATTACAACTGTGTTAAAATGCCAGACCGTTTTTGTGCAAGGATTCTTCTGGATGGCTTTAATAGCCTCTTTAATCTTAATGGAGGCATTTGCCTTTGCTTTTCTAGACATGTGAGAATGGACTACATGACCAAACCTAGTTTTTCCTTTCGCAACTACTTTAAAGGTGAAACCAAGAAACTCGGAAGAGTTTTTCTTTAGGTTAATTACCCTTGATTTTTCATCGCTGGTTTCAAGGTGTAATCTTGTTTTCAAAAAGTCTTTTATGGCATAGTTCATTCTAATAGCTTGAGAACGAGTTCTGCACAAAACCTTAAAATCGTCCGCATAGCGGACGATAAAGCATTCTTTTAATCCAGATTTTTTAAGTGCTTGATACTTTATTCCACTGGTCTTATATTTAAAGTTGCTTTCGAATGTTTCCCACTGATTACTTATCCACCAATCAAGTTCATTGAGAACGACATTTGATAATAAGGGTGATAAAATACCACCTTGTGGTGTTCCTTTAACTGGTATTCCTTCGCCATCAATCTCTGCTTTTAATAATCTTGAGATAATAGAGAGTAATACCTTATCCCTAATCCCCAATGACCAAAGCTGTTTCAAATGTTTTCCGTGATTAACATTATCAAAGAAACCTTTTATATCGACATCCACACAATGATGAAGCCCAACTTGATTGACAAGGAATTCGAACCTTGCTTTGGCATGATGAGTGCTTCTATTTGGTCGGAATCCATAGCTATGTTTATGGAATTTAGCTTCGCAAATGGGCTCCAATACTTGTAGAATACACTGTTGGAAAATTCTATCCCAGATGGTTGGAATCCCTAAAGGTCTAAGTTTTCCATTCCCTTTGTCAATAAACACTCGTCTAACCATTTGAGGTTTGTAGCTTTTGAACATGGTTTGAACCGTGTTTATCACATCTTCCACCGATAAATGACAAATATCTTTAATCGTAAGATTATCTGTACCTGCCGTTTTACTACCTGTATTTCTTTTGATATTGCGGTAGGCAAGACGAATATTTTCATTAGAACTCATCAATTCTATTAATCCATAAAACTTTTTACCACTGACACTTTGAGCATATAGAGCGTCAAAGCACTCCTGTAAGTTGTAATACTCATTGTGCCTCAGTTTCTTCCGCTTCAATAAGTCGGCGACTCCTTTCGGAGTTAAACCTCTTTTAGTCTCACAAGAACCTTATTAATCGTTAAAAATCTGCCTTACATGGTTGAATGATTCTTCATTAGTCTAGTGGCTATCCCTCCATGTTGATTAGACATTTCATTGGTACTGTGCCACTACTTTCACTGATATAAAGGCAAGTTATACAGTAACTAGTATCATTATTGCTTTCCTTGTCAACGGTTCAATGGGAGTAAGCCCTCCACGTTATCAGCTTACAATGTTGAGTTATATCTATTATAGAATGAACTTAGGTGCTTCCTGTAAGCCCGTTAACACTCATACGCCTGTAACGTATCATGGATTTTTATATTAGTTATTCTTACTCACCCACGGCTAACCTCACAATTTTGGTGATATACACATTTCTATGTATTGTGCGTATAGACCCGTACATTCAGAAGTTCGTCAGCTTTACCTTTTTCTTTTAGGTGTATTTGCATCCTCACCATATTCATTCAACTCAAGCATCATGAACTACACCACTCCCTCGAGTAGGGTTTCGGCAGCAAAACTGCTACGGTAGTTTCTCACGCCTTTTCACCGAGCTTATAACACTATCATTCTTACTAAATCCAATGCTATTCGGCTAAGAGAGAACCCTTCAGGGCGTTACCCCATCATTTGATTCTTCGATATAACCCTTCAGTTCCGACAGGAACTGCCTGACCTTTACCTGAAGATTGTAACCAATCTCAATTTAAACCAGGAACATTTCGCAC
>NZ_NUOW01000068.1:0-425 GCF_002584635.1 Bacillus sp. AFS031507 | reverse complement strand
CGTAAACGCCGTTTTTTAGAAAAACTGGAACGGAGAATGGAGTATCTATTGCATTCTATTTCGAAATTGGTCACGGATTGGTGTGTGGAAAACCAAATTAAAACACTCTATATAGGAACACCGGATGGCGTTCAAAAGAATACGAAAAAGAAAAAGAAAACCCGTAAAGAAATTCGTCAACAATTGTCCAATTGGAGTTTTGGGCAATTAATCGGAAAAATAAAATACAAACTAAAACTTCGAGGAGTCAAAGTCCAACTTGTGGAAGAGTCCTATACTTCCGGCACGTGCCCATCATGTGGGGAATTCCGCAAACAAAGGAATCGAAACTTCGACTGTCATTGTGGCGCGGAAGGACATCGGGATGTAGTAGGTGCCATGAATATTTTGGACAAGTCTGTCAATAAACAGCTAACGAAAAATCG
>NZ_NUOW01000067.1:0-5724 GCF_002584635.1 Bacillus sp. AFS031507 | reverse complement strand
AAACCAGGAACATTTCGCACTACTAACGCACTCGTTAGTTGAACAAAAATTTGAGAGTATTAATATAAAATCCATATTTATTCCTAAGAAAGAAAGAGTGTGGTTTATAATTGTAATCGTCTGAATAATATAAAATTATGGGAGCGATGGAGATGAGTAAAAAAATTTTAATAGCTTTACTCTGCTTAGGATTAATTGTGGTACTTTATTTTTCAGCTTCCCGTCCTGGTTCAAGTCCTGGTTCTAATTATATTCCTACTACATCCTTGGAAGAAGCAATCTGTGCAAAAGTAGAAGCACAGAATGAGGATTGCAAAAAAGTGATTTTAATTGATACCGATTCAAATGTGGCTTTTGTCGAGACTGAATTCGGAATCGTTCCTGTTCTTATCAGCAAAGACCATACCAAAGTGGTAAAAATGATTCCAGGATTGGATTTCCAAGAATTAAGAGAGGAAAAGGAGGAGAATGGACCAATAACCTGGAGAGTTGAAAATAATGTCCAAAAGGATTTCTCCATTCTATACGGATTTGCCAGAGACAAGGCAAGGACCATCATTATAAATAGTGAAGGCAATATACAACCAAATAAATTTTATGTTCGGGACGACTTGGCTGGTATGAGCGGAGGTTCAGGTACGGCTGCGTTGTGGGTTTGGTATATTACTTCTAAAGATGAAATGATTAAACCAGCGGATATAACAGTTTATGGAGCAGATGGTCATCTTATTTACGGAGGAAGCAAAGAGGAATAGTGAAGGGATAACAGAATGAAAAAGTCGGGAACTAAAAAAGGATGGGAACCAGAATGCCATGGGGACGGTTCTGGTGGCTTTTTTGGACAAGGAAAAATTGATTGAATAAGACCATGAGAAACGTTCCTGTGGAATTTTATTATTAAAAGTGAAAATCAGATTATGATAGAGTTTAAAAATGGATCCCATGGGTATCCCCAATATTAAGTCATTTACTTTCCTTAGGTGTAATCGATCAGATATTCCTAGTGCTTATCTTAGTAACGCTAGGATGGAATTACATTAGGGTCAGACCCCACTCGGCTTAAAGTTAACTATAATCTATCCATTTTAACCAACTTCTTGGCAGTTTTTTTGTGAACTATGCATCAGTTCAGATTGAACAAGCATACTCTATCATTCTGACATTAAGATCGGTTTAAGGTGACACAAAGAGATACTCCCGTTGACCCGAGCAATACCAAAGATTACTTCATAAAGTACTTCATAGATTACTTCAGAGAAAAAATAATATGTCATTCTTCCACTTCCGAACTCCCAAAAAATATTCTTTTAATAACCTGTCCTTTTTTCATTTTCGTTTATATATAAGAGGTAGAAGGAACGTAAGCCAATCGGTGGGCTGAAATCATCTTAAGATCGAATCAAGGTTCCCTTTACATAAAGACTTAAAGGAGAGGTTCAGATGAGTAGGTTGTTGATAAAGGAAAGTCCAGTCATGATTATCCCCAGTTTGGCGGTGAAGATTGGTTTGAATGAGGCAGTGGTGCTGCAGCAAATTCATTATTGGCTCGGAATTAGTAAGCATAAGATTGAGGGGAGAACCTGGGTGTATAACACGTATGAGGAGTGGCAAAAGCAGCTTCCATTTTGGTCGGTCAGTACCATTAAGCGGACGATTCTTTCATTAGAAATGAAGGGGTTACTTCTGTCTGCTAATTTTAATGAGATGAAAATGGACAAGACGAAATGGTACAGCATTGACTATGATAAACTGCAAGAGCATGAAGACAGCACAATGGAACGTCCAACTAGTCCTATTGAGGATTTGGCAACTGAGGAAGTGGCGGAGAATACGAAGGAAATAGATGTCAGTCCATCAGTGAAAAAGATCATCCCATTTGATAAAATTATCCAATATTTAAATGAGAAGACTGGAAAGAACTTTAGATCAGGCTCGAATAAAACAAAGGAATTGATTCATGCCAGATATGGAGAAGGGTTTACGCTCGAGGATTTTATAAGAGTCATTGATTTGAAGTCAGTAGATTGGCAGTCTGATCCTAATTGGAATAAGTTTCTACGTCCGGAGACGCTATTTGGGACAAAGTTTGAAGCCTATCTCAATCAGCAAGAAGGAAAGAAGAAAATGGCCGAGGATGAGTTTAACTTTGACGACTAAAAAAGAGATTTATTTACTAATGAAATTAATCGAGGTCTATTTCGAACAGTTTAAGATCACTCAAGAAAAATTAGATTGTTGGCATGTGGTGTTAAGTAAATATTCGTATGAAAAACTGCACGGGAATCTAATGGTGTTTGTAGTCCATTCACCGCATCCACCAAAGATTAGCGATTTGGTTCAGAATTCATCGGGAGGGGCACGCGCTATCCCTGGTCAATTTGTTTTAGATTTGACTGCCGGGGAAGATTGGTGATGACGATCCGACTTTATGGAAACCCATTGTAATATGTGAATTAATCAAGGCGAACCGTATCATAAGTAAATAAGGTTAAAAATATAAGCAGGACAATAAGATTTCCTGCTAATCTTAGTGCCTGTCACCACCCGATATTTGTCGAAGATTAATAGATTTTAATAGAGATAGAAAATAACAGAATAAAGTTGCAACTGAATATTGCTGTGACTGCTCAATCGTTAATAAAAAGAGGAGAGAGATAATTAATAAGTCTATGGATTAGGGTTGACTGGATAGGTCAGTAGCAGTATTGACACTTCCTAACCATTTTCATTCTCTGTGGTGCAGCACTTTTACACTTACTACTTAATTCCTATTGAAATAGGATGATATAATTGTTATATAATAAAAATAGAAAATTCATTATGACTAGAATGGGGAAGTAAAGTAGATGTTTAAAAAGGGATTTGCCATCTTTGTTGCCATGCTTCTTTTATTTACAGGCTTTCTTGTAGTTAAACCGGTTCAAGCTGCGGCAAGCGTAACAAAATATGTAACAGCGACTGCATTGAATGTCAGAACAGGTCCAGGGACGACCTACAAAATTGTAATAACCGTTAAGCAAAACCAAGCTGTCACTGTTTCACAAACTAAAGGCTCTTGGGATAAAGTAGCTGTTGCTGGTAAAACAGGTTGGGCATCCAATCAATACCTAACCACAAAAAAACCTGCAGCCCCGATTAAGAATTTGGCGGAAGGTTTAAAGACAGTAGGAAGCAACAAACAGCTAATTCTTGTGACTTCTAATGGCTACAATACCTCAAATGCTGAAATTCGTACCTTTAAGAGAAACTCCCAAGGGAAATGGGTTCCTGTTTTAACCACAACAGGCCATATTGGTAAATATGGATTTGCCACTGCAGCAAATATGCATGAAGGCGGTAAAAAGTCTCCAATTGGGAAGTATTCAATTGGAACCACATTTGGACGTTATGGAAATCCAGGAACCAAAATGCCTTATAGAAAAATCACAAGCGATGATGTTTGGGTAGATGATCCAACTTCAAAACTTTACAACACTTGGCAATCAAGAAGTAAAACACAAGGTCAATGGAAGAGTGCTGAAAACATGAACATCGCAGCTTATACCTACGGTTTCGTTATCAACTACAATACACAACGAACTCCGAATAAAGGTAGTGCGATTTTCTTCCACATTGGAAGTGGCTATACGCTGGGATGTACTTCCACTTCTCAAACGAATGTTGTCAACATCCTGAAATGGTTGGATCCTAAAATGAATCCAGTCATCATTCAAACTCCGATTCAGGAGCTAAACAAATACTAATTTTCCACGGAGAAACAAAAAGCCAACAGATTTATTTTTCTGTTGGTTTTTTTGCAAAATAGGGATTACCCAGGCGGCCAAAGAAGAGAAAGGGACACATTTATGAATTGTGGCATTAGCCCACAACATAAGGAAAGATGCATATTAGCATGACATCGGAGGCAGTTAGCCGTTAAATTCAACTAAAGATGTAAATCCCAGTGCCTGTGCGTTGCGGTCCCAGAAGTAGACAATATAAATTCGGATTTAGAGAAAGGAATCAGTAATAATCACTCTGGTTCCTTTCTTCTTCTCATCTTTTCGCATGGTCTCAGAACCCTGGGAGCCTGTCAAGGAAAGCACTTGACAGCCCCCCAGAATTCTGAGAATTGGTCTGTAAGATGCGAAGGAGAAAGACTAGCCCTGTGGTCTGTCTCTTAACTGGCTGCTGCATATTGTTTAGGTGTTTTGTAATCTAAGACCCCTTGAATTCGGTGATGGTTATAATAGTTTATATACTCATGAATAATCTGTTTAGCTTCGTCTATAACCCTAACTGTTTTTAGTTCTTTGCGTTCTGTTTTTAGAAAGGAGAAAAAGCTTTCTATACATGCATTATCGAGGGCATTTGCTTTTCTAGACATACTTGGAGTGATTTTATTTTCCCCTTCCCCCATTAACTCTTTCCATCTATTTGACCGGTAGGGCATTCCTTGGTCAGAATGAATAATCATCCCCTTCTTTTTATTTCTAGTTTCTAATGCAGAGACAAGCGTATCTTCTACTAGATTGACATCATGGGATCCAGATAATTGATATCCTAAAATATAATTATCATGTAAATCCATTAAGGCTGAGAGATAAAGTTTTGTATTTCCAATCGGAATTTCTGTGACGTCGGTAACCTACTTTTCACTTATTTTCGAAGTGGAAAAATCCCTTTTTAATAGGTTTTCATAGATATGGCCAGCCGAAGCTACTTTATACTTTGTCCATTGATAGATTTTCTTTTATCTCTACGCGCTTGACTTTTTAACCCCAACTCATTCATTAACCTTCGCACTAATTTCTCACTAACCGGAAGGTTATACTTATCTCTTAATTCGGCATTTATTTTGCGATAACCATAGTTCTTGTGGTGTTGATGGTAAATTATCGTAATATATTCTTTTAACTCTTTATCTCTATTTGTTTCCTTTTTCTTTTTTTCTTTGTTTTTTATATATTTGTAATATCCAGCCCGGGGAACTACAAGTATTTTACAAATTTTTGAGATAGGATATTTTGATTTAAGCTCATCTATTACTTGGAACTTAGCTTTTTTTCCCCCCTTTTTAGAATTTGAAGGTACTTTTTTAATATTTCATTTTCCATTTCTAACTCTTTGATTTTCTCTTTATCATCAATTAAACTGTTTCTCTTTTTACGTTTTAATCCAACTTCACCATAAGTTTCATACTTCTTAATCCATACATAAATATAGTCTGGATCAACAATCTCAAGCAGCTTAGCCACAATTTTCACACTTTCACCAGCTTGAACTCTATTAACAGCATTTAGTTTAAGTTCAAATGAATAAGATTTACTTTTTCTAATAGTAGACAACGAAATCACTCCTTATTTATGACCATTATGGTCATAGATTCCCCGAATTATTCGTGTCCACTCTAATGGGCGCAATCCACTATCACGCACCGAAAGTGGCTGAATAAAATCGTAGCTTAATATTTTAGGGTTGGTTGTGGATTTAAAAAGATAAGATATTGTTATCTCAGAAAAAGTTTCTGTTGTATATGTAGACCGAAGGTGTTATTATGAGGAAGTTGCTTTTAACGGCTGTTTTATTAGTTAAAGGTGATAACAAAAATGTTATATTATTATATTGACATAGTAATGGAGATTCGATATAATAATCATTGTCGCTTCTGACATGATAGATTGTTCTTTGAAAACTAAACAAACAAAAACGTCAACAAACAATAAAAAAAATCGTGTTTCTTCT
>NZ_NUOW01000066.1:0-18463 GCF_002584635.1 Bacillus sp. AFS031507 | reverse complement strand
AGGCGCTTCGCTTTCCGCGGGCGGTCCGGGGAGCCTCCTCGGCGCTAAGCGCCTGCGGGGTCTCCCCTGCCCCGTCCTCCCGCAGGAGTCTTCGCGCCTTCTGCTCCAATCAACATTGTTCCAAAATTAACTATAAGCTTTATAAAAACATTTTTATAAAACAAATGTTTCTTTCATTAGCAAGGTTTCCTGTAATCTTTTTTCGTTTATTTCAAATCCAATCCCAGGACTGGATGGGACTTTGACAAATCCGTTTTCAACGGTTACTTCAGGAGTTATAATATCTTCCTCCCAAAAGCGATTAGAAGCAGAGATATCTCCTGGGATCGAAAATCCTGGTAATGAGGCGAGTGCAATATTATGGGCGCGAGAAACCCCAAACTCGATCATACCCCCACACCAAACCGGTAAGCCCTTTTCGAAGCAATAGTCATGAATTCGTTTCGCTTCATACAAGCCCCCTACCCTGCCCACTTTAATATTAATTACCTGACAACTTCCGAACTCGATGGCTTTTCGAGCATCATCATAGCTGACAATGCTTTCGTCCAAACATATAGGTGTTTTAATTTCTTTTTGAAGCAAGGCATGTTCAAGAATATCATCATAGCCCAGCGGCTGCTCGATCATCAGCAAATTAAAGTCATCAAGTGCTTTTATTCGTTCGATATCCTTAATCGTATAGGCAGAATTCGCATCTGCCAAGATAGGCAGTTCAGGATAAAAACGGCGAATTTCAGAAAGAAAAGCATAATCCTGCTGTGGATTTATTTTAACTTTAATTCTTTGATAACCGTCCTCAAGATATTGCTCAATTTGCTGGAGTGCATTTTTAGTGGAATCTGTGGCCACTACAACCCCTGACACAATCAAAGACCGTGTTCCCCCAAGGAGTTTTGATAGTGGCAGCGAATGACTCTTCGCAAATAAATCCCATACAGCTGTTTCTAAGGCAGCCTTAGCCATATTGTTCCTTCTTACCGAGCTAAACAGCTGAGAGACCTCCTCAGGATGGTTTATGGGTGTTTTTTGAAGGAGTGGAATCAAAAAATCAGTTAACATATGTAAACTTGTTTTAACCGTTTCTTCTGTGTACCACGGAGTAGAAAAGGCAACGCCCTCTCCAAACCCTGATACACCATCGGAATTGGTTATCTTAATGATTATTCCCTCACGGTTCTTCACGGCTCCTAAATGGGTCAGAAACGGGTCATTTAATGGCATTTGAATGACATTTAACTCTACTGCTGCTATCTTCATTACCGGGTCTCCTCTTTCACCCACTCCCGGAGCTCTCGGCGGAGTATTTTTTTAGATGCGTTTCTAGGCAGTTCCTTAGTAAAATAAAATGCTTTAGGGACTTTATATTTGGCTAAACGCTCTTTACAAAATTGCTCAAGTGCTCCAACCGAAGGATTTGTTCCTTCTCTTTTTACAATATAAGCAATCGGCACTTGTCCCCACTCAGCATCCTCTAAACTTGTCACACCAGCCTCTGAAACATCCGGATGGGCTAACAAAACTGCCTCAATTTCTGCAGGGTAAATATTCTCTCCCCCTGAAATAATTAAGTCAGAACGCCGATCGAGTACATATAAGAAGCCTTCTTCATCTAAGTAGCCCACATCTCCCGTGTGGAACCAGCCATTAATAAACTTTTCTTCTGTTACTTCAGGAAGGAATAGATACCCTGGGGTAACATTGGGTCCTTTTATGACAATTTCACCTGGCATACCTGAGGGAGCCAGACCACCATCTTCTGCAACTATTTGAAGCTGCGAGGTGAACAATGGCTTTCCTGCCGAGCCTAGCTTCGTCAGACTATATTCTGGAGCAAGTGTCACGATTTGCGAGGAGGATTCGGTCATTCCATAGGTTTGGAAGACAGGAATTTCTTTTTCTATACACGCTTGGAGTAATGGTAATGGTGCAGGTCCTCCTCCCAGAAGCATACACCGAAAATGATTAGGCAGGCGCCTCTCTCGAAGATCATCAACTATTCGTCGCAGGGAAGTACCAACAACTGACATGATGGTCACTTTTTTATCATGAATATCATGAATGGTTTCTTCAACATCAAAGTGTTCGTGGAGAACGATCGGCATTCCATATATGACACTGCGCATTAAAATTGAAAAGCCGCTAATATGAAAAAGCGGAACATTACAAAGCCAGGAATCCCCTTCAATAAATCCTAAATTTAAGGCTGAACCAACGGAACTCCACCAGTGATTTCCATAGGTTTGGATTACCCCCTTGGGATTTCCAGTGGTTCCGGACGTATACATTATCGTACAAATTTCTGATAAGCTGATTTCTTCCTGAATAATGGGTGCGTTCTGACTGCCGAAAAATATCTCTGCCTTTGTCAGCGAACAAATTGATGGAATTTGACTATTTATGAACGTTTTTGTTTCAGAAAAAGTATCTTCAATTATTAAAGAGACGGCCTTTGCATCAATTAGCTGCCATACTAGTTCCGACGGAGAAAGGCGGTTGTTCAAAATTACAGCCCGAACCCCTAATAGTTGAAGGGCAAATAATATGACAACTGTATCTAGGTTGCTTTTTAATAAAACACCAACATATTGGCTTTTTCGCATTCCTAACCCTTGTAGCTGTCCTGCAACTTGATAAGAACGTTGGTAGAGTTCGCCAAAGGTTATGGTTTGTTCCTGAAAATACACCGCTGTTCGTTCAGGGGTTAGAAACGCTCTTTTCTTCAAAAAATTAGGCATCATTTCGCTTTGCATAATTGTCACCTTTCCTAATCTGCCTTGCTTTCTCCCAGATTTTCTATTAAAAACAGCCTGATGGAAACCATCAAGCTGCTGGTAAAACTATCAAGGAAAACGAGGGAATTTACCAAAATCAGGCTTACGCTTTTCTTTAAATGAATCACGGCCTTCTTTGGCTTCATCGGTTGTATAGTAAAGCAGGGTTGCGTCGCCAGCAAATTGTTGAAGACCAGCTAATCCGTCTGTATCAGCATTCATGGCTGCTTTCAAGAAACGAAGGGCAGTTGGACTTTTCTCAAGTATTTCACTACACCATTGAATCGTTTCTTCCTCTACTCTTTCAAGCGGAACAACCGTATTCACCAAGCCCATATCAAGTGCCTCTTGGGCATTGTATTGACGACATAGGAACCAGATTTCCCGAGCTTTTTTATGTCCAACAATTCTAGCTAGGTAGCCTGAGCCGTATCCAGCATCAAAGCTTCCAACATTCGGTCCAGTTTGTCCGAAAATAGCATTATCCGCTGCAATCGTTAAGTCACACACAATGTGCAGCACATGACCACCACCGATGGCATATCCTTTTACCATTGCGATAACAGGTTTTGGAATAACACGAATAAGGCGCTGAAGGTCAAGAACATTTAGACGAGGAATTTGATCCTCTCCAACATATCCCCCATGGCCACGAACTTTTTGGTCACCACCTGAACAAAATGCCTTATCTCCTGCTCCAGTTAAAATAATAACTCCTACGCTAGAATCATCTCGTGCGAAGGCAAAAGCATCAATTAATTCCGAAACAGTTCTCGGTGTAAATGCATTATGTACATGTGGACGATTAATGGTGATTTTCGCAATACCATTGTATGTTTCATATAGAATTTCCTCATATTTGCGTCCTGCAATCCATTCTACTGTCAAAATGAAATCCTCCCTTATTTATTCTTTTGACAAAAAGTCACTTACTATTGTACCAAACTTTTCTGGTTCTTCCACATGAATTGCATGCCCACTACCTTCAATAACCACCCAAGAGCTATTTTTTAGCTCTTTCATCATTTTATCCGCAATATCACAAAACTTTTTATCTTCTTCACCCGTTAACAGCATGACCTCGCAAGTTAGTTCGTTTAATTTCCCCCACCAGTTAGGCTGAGATCCGGTTCCCATCCCAAGCAGGCTGTTCGCGAGCCCAGTAGGCGAATTGTTTAAACGTTGTTCTCTTATGACCTGCTTTTGTGCTGAAGGCAATCGTTTCATCGTTTGAAAAAGGGGGATCCCTTCCCAATAATCTACAAACAAGCTTATCCCCTGTTCTTTAATAAATTTAGCAAGTTCCGCATCTTTCATACGGCGAAGTTGACTTTCATTTTCTGTTGCCAGACCTGGTGAGGCACTTTCAAGTATTAATTTACGGACCCGCTCAGGAAAAAGCAGGGCAAAAGTAAGGGCAAGTCTTCCACCCATTGAGTAACCAAGTAGATCTACTTGCTTAACATCTAAATGTTCAAGGATCGTTTTTAGATCATTCGCAACTGACTCTATTTGATATCGACTAAGTACATCGGGTGATGCCGTTTTTCCATGTCCAATGATGTCAGGATTAATTAGTTTCATTTGCTTCTCCCAAGCATCATAGAAAGGAGTCCATGTCGAGCTGTCCCCGGTAAATCCATGTAAAAGAACAAGCGGGATAGATCCTTCCCCGTACACTTCGACATGATATTGAATCCCGTCGCTAACAATCTTCATTTAATGTTCACCTTTGACAAAGTTCGATATTTCCCGGGAAACAAAGTTCCAAAATCCGCGGTGTTCATCACGGTTAACGTCTCTGTTTGTTCTAAGTTCATATACTTTTAACCCCGTTTGATTCGTAGCCTTCATCATTTCTGACCCTAAATGGTCCCAATCTTCAATCTTCGTAAATTCACCCTTAAACATCTTAACCGAATGCTCAAATTCTAGATCTAGTGGGGTTCCAAACAGCAGTTCAAAATTCTTAGGATGCTCCGATTGAGGAAGGAAGGAAAAAATTCCGCCTCCATTATTGTTAACCAGAAGAATATTAATATCAATATTGTACAACTTTGCTGCAATCAGACCATTTAAGTCGTGGAAAAAAGTTAAATCGCCAAGGACAAGGTATAAGGATTTTGAGTATAAAGCTGCACCTAAAGCAGTCGAAACAGTACCATCGATCCCATTGGCTCCCCTGTTCGCCATTACTTTGATGGCTTTATTATTGTTAATAAAAAAACTATCCAAGTCGCGAATTGGCATACTATTGCCAACAAAAAGGGTAGCACCCTCTGGTACCATATCGGCTAATTGATAAAATAGTTTGCCTTCACTTAATTCTGTTATATCTCTTAGAGCATTCATATTTTCTTTGGTTAACCCGTTTACCTTTTTCCATTTCTTTAAAAATTGGGATGAGGGGTTCTCCTTCGTATATGACAATAGCTTCTTGCAGAATACCGATTCAGCACAAAAGATCATACTGGTTGACAAGGATGAAGGATCACGCCAGCCTCCGCCGCCATCAATCACAAATTGTTCAGCATCTCCATTTTCTTTTAAGAAGATCGTTAATGCTTTTGATATTGGCATCGCACCAAATCGAATAACAACTTCTGGTTTAAGAAAGGTCCTTGCATCTTCATTCCTTAGGAAGGTATCATAAGTTTCAATGATATTTTTAAGGCTATGTTGCCCACTTCTTAATTGTGATAAGGGGTCTGCAATAATTGGAAAATTTAATTTCTCAGCTAATTGCGTAACCATGTTAGGAAATTCAGCATCTCCCATGTTTCCACAAATAATAACACCTTTATTTGTCTTATTAAGCCTTTCAGCTATTTCCTGAAAATGTTCATCTGAAAGGGTTAAGTCCCCGTTTTGAACTTTTATATACCCATTTGGTCGTTCATTAAGCTGGAAGAGCTCATCATCCATCTTTGGAATTAGCGGCTCTCTGAAAGGAAAATTCAAATGTACAGGACCAGAAGGGGCACTAGTGGCAATCGCAACTGCCCGGGCACAAACGGTCCTGGCATAGCGGATGATTTCATCACTTTTTTCAGGCAATGCCATTTCGGAGAACCATTTCACATGCTTCCCATATAAATGAATTTGGTCGATTGCCTGTGGGGCACCAACCTCTCTCAGTTCATGTGGTCGATCCGCTGTAAGTACAATCAATGGTACCCGAGCATAACGCGCTTCAACAATCGCAGGAAAATAGTTTGCTGCGGCTGTACCTGAAGTACAAAGTATGGCAACTGGCTTATTTAACGACTTTGCAATTCCCAACGCAAAGAAAGCCGCTGACCGTTCATCTACATGGATATGGACTTTCAGGTGAGGATGTTCTGCCATGATCATCGCCATTGGAGTTGACCTTGAACCAGGGCTAACAACTACATCCGTAACTCCCGAAAAAATAAGTTCAGCAACTACGGCGGCTATATAGGCTGTTAATGATTCTTGATGATTCATATTAATTTCCTCCAAGGGCTCTGAGCATTGGTTTAAATTTCAAGCTCGTCTCCAAATATTCACTTTCTGAGTCAGAATCTGCTACTACTCCACAACCTGCAAACAACGATACTTCATCCCCCTGGATCAGTCCAGATCGAATCGAAACAGCAAATTCGCCATTTTTTCTGTAGTCCACCCACCCTAAAGGAGCAGCATAGAATCCACGGTCCAGTTCCTCTACTTGTCTAATCTTTACAACTGCTTCATCCTTAGGCAGTCCGCCGAGTGCTGGTGTTGGGTGAAGTCGTTCGACTAATAACAACAAGGAAGCATCCTTATGGCATTTTCCGATAACAGGTGTATATAGGTGCTGAATATCCCGTATCTTCATCAACTGCGGCTTGTCAGGCAGGATAATTTCTTCACATGATTCTTCAAGTGCTGCTTTAATCATTTCAACAACGAAACCATGCTCAATCAGATTTTTTTGATCATTTAATAACATTTGACCTAATTTCAAATCTTCTTGTTCGGTTTTCCCCCGTGAAATAGAACCGGCAAGGCAGGTAGAATAAACCTCATTGCCATGTTTTTTCACTAATCTTTCTGGAGATGCCCCAATAAAACAATCACCATTCGATTCAAATGCGAAAATAAAGCTTTCATGCTGCTGCATATATAAATTATTCAATACATCCTCTGCCTCTACCTGATCGTCAAATACAAGCCGCAATTCTCGGGCGAGAACGACCTTCTTAAGCGGGCCTTCTGTTAATTCCTTCACAACTCCGTCAACAGTTTTTTTCCACTCCTCTGGTCCAATCTCTCGCGTTTCTAGAAGTGACGCTGTACTCATCCGTTCATTCTGATGGAGCGAATTTAATAGCTGATTTCTCTCTTTGCTCACTTTCTTAAATAAATAAGGATCCTCATGTGGAGTACAAACTGTATTCGTGGTTAAATACGTTTGACCGCGAATGATACTCAATAAAAATTTGGGTATGTGGAACAATGAATCAGCGTACTTGGACCATAGGTCTGTTTTATCCTTGTAGGGGTCAAAAGAGAAGCCGCCGAACATGACGGGTCCTACACCAACTTCTGTATATGGATTAAAAATGAGGCAGTCCTCTAAAAATTTTTCCCATTCCTTTTCAACATGAAAAAAGCGGTCAGAAGCCTGATCCGTCTGAATTTGTTTCGAAATCCCAAGCCCAATTAGCACCGTTTCGTCCGTTGGGTCCTTCCAGAAAAATCGTTCCCCGCGATAATGTTCTTTTCCTATATTAAAAAATGATAGTGGGTTAATCGTGTCCATTTTATGAACTTCACTAATTAAAATGGGCCGGCCAAGTTCTTTTGCCCTATTAACAGCCAAAAGACCTCGTTCCATTATTTCCAATTCTTGAATGGTAACCAAACAAATCCCTCCAAAACAGCCGAAATGACTGTTATCCATTCATATTAATGCAAATTTTAACATACTACTCTCATTGTAAAGAAGTCAGTAATACTTGTCACTAGCAAACCTTCATCATTCCGTATTATATCTTAAGTTTTCATCTTACTGTTAAAATAAGTATTCTCATTTAATTAGTTTCATTTTCCCACCAACCATCCAATAATAATCAAACAGGTATAATCTTCCAAATTTGATAAGAAAAATTAATTGACACTATTCCTTGAATTTCATACACTTAGTTTTGGGCAAAGCCCATCAAATAATCGATTCTAAACCTTTAAATAGAGAGAAAAAAACTAAAAAGGGAGAGATACTATGCAACCAAATATACAGCAAAGCTCGAATCCTGTAGTTGAATCAAACCGCGGCTTTCAAATTTGGTGGCAAATGACCCGCCCACATACATTAACCGCTGCATTCGTACCAGTTCTGCTTGGTACGGCATTAGCCCTTAAGTATGGGAAAATTCATTTTGGTCTATTTTTTGCCATGCTTTTAGCGAGTTTATTGATTCAAGCTGCAACCAATATGTTTAATGAATATTTCGATTTCAAACGCGGTCTGGATACTGCCCAATCCGTTGGGATTGGCGGTACGATTGTTCGTGACGGAATCAAACCCAAAACAGTCCTAAATCTTGCGTTTGGCTTTTATGGAATTGCCCTATTATTAGGGATCTATATTTGCGCAAATAGCAGCTGGTGGTTAGCTGTTGTAGGTCTAATTTGTATGGCTGTGGGATATTTTTATACTGGAGGTCCTTTCCCGATCGCCTATACACCATTTGGTGAAATTCTTTCAGGTTTCTTTATGGGGATGCTGATTATTTTAATCGCCTTCTTTATTCAAACGGGAACAGTCAGCAGCACAAGTATTCTCGTTTCAGTTCCAAGTATGATATTGGTTGGTATGATTATGTTATCGAATAACATCCGTGATTTGGATGGCGACAAAGAAAACGGCCGTAAAACAGTTGCTATTCTATTAGGTAAGAAAGGTGCTATTTACTTATTAACAGGGATGTTCACTTTTTCATTTCTTTGGGTTTTGGGACTCATCATTATTGGTGTTTTACCAATTTGGACAGCACTTGTAATTCTTAGCGCCCCAAAGGCTATTAAAGCAACCAAAGGATTTATTGAAAATACCCTGCCGATTCAAATGGCACCAGCGATGAAAGCAACAGCCCAAACCAATACGATATTTGGGTTTTTATTAGCAATCGGAATTTTCGCTGGGCATTACTTATAAAAAAAACTTCTGCNNTCCGCCCTACGATAAGTCAACATCGAATCACCTTCGGCTCTTCGTGTTTCCTTTATCTCAGTTGGAGCGCTCCAGGCCATACGCCGCTGAACAGGGCGCTTGCGCTTTTCTTATTGTAGAGGCTTAATTCCCCATATATCGTCTGCGTATTCCTGAATCGTACGATCACTTGAAAAATAACCAGCCTGGGCGATATTATTTAGACTCATTTGCTGCCAACGTAATCGGTCAATAAACGCTTCTCCAATGGAACCTTGTGTTTCTGCATAGGAAGCAAAATCCTTTAAAACAAAATATTGATCATTTTCCTGAAGGAGTGAATCGAATATTGGTTCAAATTCATTATAAACACCAGGGAAAAAGCCATTTACAAGCTGGTCAACGGCTTGACGAATTCGATAATCGTGATGGTAATATTCATCGGATTGATATCCGCCATGTTGATAGTAGTGAAGAACTTCATCTGCAGTTAGTCCAAACGTGAATATATTGGAATTACCGACTAATTCACGAATTTCTATATTTGCCCCATCCAAGGTCCCCACCGTCAATGCCCCATTGATCATAAACTTCATATTACCTGTTCCAGAAGCTTCCTTACTAGCCGTGGAGATTTGTTCACTGACATCTGCTGCAGGAAAGATCTTCTCCGCAAGAGAAACACGATAATTTTCAAGAAAAATCACTTTAATTTTGTCATTGATAAATGGGTCATTGTTAACTTTTTCAGCAACTGTATTTATTAACTTAATGATTTTCTTCGCATAATAATATCCTGGAGATGCTTTCGCTCCAAAAATAAACACCCTTGGAACAACCTTGAAGCTTGAATCTTCTTTGATCCGATTATAGAGATGCATAATATGTAAGACATTTAAAAGCTGCCGCTTATAAGCATGGAGCCGCTTCACTTGTACATCAAAGATTGAACCAGTATCAACGGCAGTTCCCGTCTTATCGAAAATAATCTTGGCAAGTGTTTGTTTGTTTTCATTCTTTATTTTTAACAATTGCTCTAAAAACGAAGTGTCATTTTGATAATTAAGTAATTGGGAAAGCTCCGTAGCTTTATATGTCCATGCAGACCCAATCGTATCTGTAATCAATGAAGATAGTTTTGGGTTCGCTTTTAACAGCCAGCGGCGGTAGGCAATTCCGTTCGTTTTATTGTTAAATTTATCAGGAAACAATTGATAAAATTGATTCATCTCGCGTTTCTTTAATATTTCAGTATGCAGTTTCGCCACACCATTCACACTAAAGCTTCCGACGATAGCCAAATGAGCCATTTTTACATAATTATCGGCAAGGATGGCTAGTCCCTTAATCCGCTCCCAATCACCTGGTGTTTGCTCCCAAAGTTCATGGCAAAATCGTTCATTGATTTCTTCTACAATCATAAATATTCTTGGAAGCAACGGTTGAAAAATATGTATTGGCCATTTCTCTAACGCTTCTGACAAGGTGGTATGATTGGTGTAAGAAATAGTATGTTTTGTAATGTGCCATGCCTGCTCCCAATCAAATCCTTCGTCATCAATTAGGATTCTCATTAACTCGGGAATGGCCAGGACAGGGTGTGTATCATTAATGTGAATACAGATATGTTCATGGAGTTGTTTTAAGCTGCTGTGTTGTTTCCGATAGGTCTTTAAAATAGATTGTATACTAGCGGATACCAAAAAGTATTGCTGTTTCAATCTTAATACCTTTCCTTCATCATGGGTATCATCAGGATATAAAAACTCAGAAATCATTTCCGTTTCGCGTTTATATTTTAAAATATCCTCGTGTAAGGGAAATTGGGAAGGCTCTGCATTCCAAAGTCTTAGTGTATTGATGGTTTTTGACTGATAGCCGATGACCGGCATGTCGTGAGGTACTGCAGTGACCGTTTCAGCATGTAGGTGATGAAACACAAGTCGGCCATTTTCCATCTTTGTTTCCACCTTACCCCAAAATGGGATTTTGATGGAACTATCGGTTTTACGGATTTCCCAAACATTTCCGTTCCTTAGCCATTGTTCCGGCAATTCTACTTGATAGCCATCAACAATTTTTTGTTCAAATAAGCCATGTTTGTAACGAATGCCATGACCATGACCCGGCAGATTAAGTGATGCAAGTGAGTCTAGAAAACAGGCAGCTAATCTTCCTAAGCCGCCGTTTCCTAAGCCTGCATCTGCCTCATATTCCTCTAATTCACCTAGATCGATTCCTAATTCCTCTAGGCCTGCTTGCACCGTCTCTTCCACACCAAGGTTAATTAGATTTTGTCTTAGTAATTTCCCCAAAAGATATTCAATAGAGAGGTAATAAACCTGCTTTCCCTTTGCCGCCAAATGGAGCTCGTTTGTAGTAATCCAATCATTACTTACAAATTCGCTAATCATTGTTCCAAGGGTTTGATAGTGATCCCTGGCTGAGCTTTCAGGGAAACTCTTCCCACATACCATCTCAATCCTTTTTAGAAAAGTTTCCTTAAACTCGACCGTATTAGAAAACATGTGTTTCACTCCTTGCAACGATCTCTGCATATAACTGGTTATAGCTATATGCTGACTGTGCCCAGCTATAATCCATTTCCATTGCTTGTTTTACAATCGATTTCCACGATTTTGAATCGTGATAAACGCCTAGTGCTCTTTTAATTGTATAGAGCATATCATGGGCATTAAAATTTGAAAAAGAAAATCCATTTCCTTTTCCAGTAAATTCGTTCCAAGGTTTTATTGTATCATTTAAGCCGCCAGTTTCCCTAACGATCGGGATCGCACCATATTTCATTGCAATCAACTGTCCAAGCCCGCATGGTTCGAATTGGGATGGCATCAAAAATAAATCTGCAGCGGCATAAAGTTTATGGGCAAGCCCTTCATTAAAACCGGTATGAACCCTTAATTTTTCAGGATAAATACGTGCGGCCTGTCTTAAATGTTCTTCGTATTCATAATCACCTGTTCCAAGGATAATGACCTGCAGATCCTCCTGCAAAATTTCACGAAGGACATATTTAACTAAATCAAGTCCTTTTTGCCTTGTCAGTCTTGTAATCATGACTAATAAAGGTGTAAGCTCAGATTGTGGTAATCCAAAATGTTTTTGAATCTCACTTTTGTTGATTGATTTTTTTTGATGATTATCAGCCGTATATGTTTGATATATTAATGGATCGGAAACAGGATTATAGAAATCTTCATCAATCCCATTTAAAATCCCAATTAAGTCATCATTTCTTTCTCTTAAGAGACCGTCTAACTTTTCACCAAATACAGGTGTTTGAATTTCTTCTTTATAGGTTGGGCTAACTGTCGTAATTTTGTCTGCAGATACAAGAGCACCCTTCATATAATTGATATTTCCGAAAAACTCTAAGTGACCAGTGTGAAAGGAATTGTAATCCATTCCTAACAAGTCTCCCAACACCTCTTTTGGAAAGATCCCTTGGAATTGAAGATTATGAATCGTAAAAACAGTACGCATTAAGCCGTAACCTTTTCTTTTATAATATTCAGTTCGTAACAGAAAAGGAATCATCGCCGTGTGCCAGTCATGGCAATGTAACACATCTGGAAAAAAGTTTAGCTGGGCAAGTGTCTCTAAGACAGCCCTATTAAAATAAGCAAATCTTTCCCCATCATCAAAATATCCATATAAATTTTCTCGTTTAAAGTAGTATTCATTATCTACGAAATAAAATGTAACTCCCTGGTGTGTGAGCTCCTCAATTCCGCAATACTGATTTCTCCAGCCAACAGAAACAGTAAATTCTTTAACCTTTTTCATCTCACTCTTAAATTCTTCTGAAATTGTTCCGTATTTAGGTAGAATAACTCTGACATCAGTTCCCAAACTCTTTAATTCTTTTGGAAGGGAACCAGCAACATCGGCAAGTCCACCCGATTTTGCAAATGGTCCACATTCCGAAACGGCAAATAGTACTTTCACGAGTTCATCAACGCTCCTTGTTTTGTCCCTTTACGAACCACAAATGGTGACCCCGCTGTTCCAGTTAATTTAGTTCCTGCTTCAACTTTCACATCTTTATCTAAAATAACGGAATCTAGATAACAATTATCTTCGATCTGGCACTTTTGCATAATGATACAGTTCTTAATAACTGCACCTTTTCCAATCTTTACACCTCGGGATATAATACTATTTTCTACTGAACCGCTAATTAAACATCCATTGGCAATCATTGCATTTTTTACAACAGACCCTTTATTATATTTCGTTGGCGGCTCATCCTTTACCTTTGTGAAAATCGGCTGTTCTTTAATAAAAAGTTTTTTCCAGACATCCGACTGTAGCAAATTCATACTAGTAGAAAAATAGTTTTCGATCGAATCTATCATCACGGAATAACCGTCATATTCATAGTTACAAATCGAGTAAAGATTTTCAATATCATTTACAACATCCTTCATACAGGTATACCCTGTTTCATTACGCGTTTCAATCAGCTTAATAAGTAGGGATGTTTTGATTAAGTACATCTCCATCGAAGCTCCATCCTTTTGATGGATTTCGGTAATGTCACATCTTGAATTGATATGCCAATCTAAGATTGGTCTAAAGTTCATATTAAAAACCGTATAGCAATTGGAAATAATCGAATACTCTTGCGTGCTGCGATAAAAGAAGTCTAAATTTGCTGCAAAATTCTCAAAAGAACCAATTGTATTTCCATCGTAATCAACTATTGGAGATGGGAAAAAGAAAAGGCCATCCCGTTTTCGATCCAAATCCCAGTTTTTCCCTGAACCTAGATGATCCATCAGTGAACGGTACTGCATTTTTGGAAATATTGCCACACTTCGAATACCTGAATTCACCATATTCGATAGCACAAAATCAATAATACGATATCTTCCTGCAAAAGGCAGGGCAGCAAGTGAGCGATGTGTTAATAAATCTTCCAAATCTTCATGGTATGTTGTGGCATCAATGACTCCTAGTAGCTTTTTTTTCAATCCAAGTCCCTCCTGTATTATATTAAAAAGCAGGGTATAACCCGCTTAACATTTCATTAGTAACTAGAATAATCTCTTCATCGAACGAGCGGATAACTGTCCCGTCAGGAACATTCACTTCAGAAGGTACTATGGCCCTTTCAATCAAACAATTATTACCAATGATCGCATCCGGCATTATGACCGACTCTAAAATAGTTGATCCTTTTCCAACAGTAACCCCTTGAAAAAGAACTGATTTCTCTACTTCCCCTTCTATTGTACATCCCTCATTAATAAGTGACTCTTTAACCACCGCACTCGGAGAAATATATTGTGGCGGCTGATTCGGGTTAACTGAATAAATCCTCCATCCGTGATCAAACAAATCTAAGTCACATTCTTCTCTTAGTAGATCCATATTAGCTTCCCAGAGGCTTTGGACCGTACCCACGTCTTTCCAATAGCCTTTAAATGGATAAGCAAACAATTTTTTATTTTCCTCTAAAAGCATCGGAATCACATCTTTACCAAAATCATGACTCGATTCAGGAACACGGTCATCCATTTCTAAATATTCTTTAAGTATATTCCAGTTAAAAATATAAATGCCCATCGAAGCAAGATTATTTTTTGGATTCGCTGGTTTTTCGTCAAAATCGACAATTCTTAGTTCTTCGTCTGTATCCATGATCCCAAAACGACTGGCTTCATTCCAAGGAACTTCAATTAAAGAAATAGTTACGTCTGCCCTTTTTTCAATATGATATTCAAGCATACTCTCATAGTTCATTTTGTAAATATGGTCACCTGATAGGATTAGCACATATTCAGGCTGGTATTGTTTAAGGTAATTAAGGTTTTGATAAATCGCACTTGCAGTGCCTGTGTACCATTTTACTTCGGAAGATTCAGCATACGGTGGTAATACAGTTACCCCGCCATCCTTTCGGTCAAGATCCCATGCGCTTCCAATCCCAATATAGGAATTTAATAACAATGGTTGGTATTGTGTTAATACCCCAACCGTATCGATGCCAGAATTGGCGCAATTGCTCAATGCAAAATCAATAATTCGATATTTACCTCCAAAAGGAACAGCTGGTTTCGCAAGATCCTTTGTCAGCGAATTAAGCCTACTTCCTTTCCCTCCTGCTAATAACATGGCTACGCACTTCTTCTTTGCCATTTCCTTTTCGCTCCTTCCTCTTTTTAACTGGTCTGATGATTTGAAATCCAAATGGGGGAATTGCTAGATTTAATGAAAATGGCTGGCCATGGAATGGTTCTTCTTCTGCTATGATAGTCTTTTTATTAACCAATCCAGCTCCACCGTATTCTATATAATCACTATTGAAAATTTCTCGATACTCACCGGATTTAGGAACACCAATTTTATACATTGGGTAATTGACACCAGTAAAATTGCAAATAACCACTAATGTTTCTTCAGACTTTTTCCCTTTTCTCATAAAAGAGAAAACAGATTGGTGGCTATTATTGGCATCTATCCATTCGAATCCGTCCTGTAAATGATCGAGTTCATAAAGTGCCTTTGAACGTTTATAGAATTTAGTTAAAAACTTTACGTAGGCATTTAATTTTTGATGCATCTCATAGTCCATTAAGTTCCAATCGAGCTGTTCTTTATCTTTCCATTCAGAAAACTGGCCCAGTTCAAAACCCATAAATAAAAGTTTTTTTCCAGGATGAGCAAACATATACCCTAGCAAGAGTCTAAGTTGTGCAAATTTCTCCCAATAATCGCCTGGCATCTTATCGAGCAGTGATTTTTTTCCATGTACCACTTCATCGTGAGAAAATGGCAGCATAAAGTTTTCTAAAAAGGCATATAAAAATGAAAACGTTACATTAGAATGAACATGTGAGCGCGAGTAAGGTGGAGTTTCCATATATTCAAGCATGTCATTCATCCAGCCCATATTCCATTTATAATCAAAGCCAAGCCCACCGTATGTAACTGGTGTTGTGACATTAGGAAATTCTGTTGAATCTTCACCAATCATTAAAAAGTATGGTTCATACTCATGAACATGTTGGTTTAATTTTTTCAAAAAGTTAATTCCAAATGGGTTTTCACGCATCTCATTTGAGCCATTCGGCCAGTAAATGATATTAGCTACTGCGTCCATTCGGAAACCATCAATATGGAAATAGTCAATCCAAAACTGGGCATTTGAGATTAGAAAACTTTGTACCTCTCCTTTTCCAAGGTCAAAGTTGGCAGTTCCCCAAACAGCATTCTCTCTGTCGCTAGCTGTGCTATAGGAATAAATGTGAGTCCCATCAAAACGGTAAAGGCCATGAGCGTCCTTGCAAAAATGACCAGGCACCCAATCAAGAATAACCCCAATACCATGTTGATGAATCAGATCAACAAATTCTCTAAATTCATCTGGTGTCCCATACCTGGATGTAACAGAAAAGTACCCTGTTCCTTGATAACCCCATGAGGCATCGAGAGGGTGTTCGACTAGAGGTAATAACTCTATATGTGTAAATCCGTGCTCAATTACATATGGAATAAGTTCCAATGCCAATTCTTTATAACTTAGATATTCGCCGTCTTCCTTCTTTTTCCATGAACCCAAATGCACTTCGTAAATTACCACTGGCTCAGATAGAAGGTTCTTTTTTCCTCTTCGATTCATCCAATGATTGTCTTGCCACTCATAATGGTCTAACGAATAAACAATAGAAGCTGTATTCGGTCTTATTTCAGAATAAAAAGCAAATGGATCTGATTTTAGCAGCCTCTCACCTGAATGTGTGATAATTTCATACTTATAAAGCTTCCCTGTTAGATCCCTATTAACAATCAGAATCCAAACTCCCTCATCATTAACCTTTTGCAATTCATACCCTTCACCATTCCAGTTATTAAAATCCCCCGCAAGATTAACCTGCATTGCATTAGGGGCCCATACGCAAAATCGTGTATAAACCTTATCGGAATTCTTAAAGATATGAGCGCCAAAAAGCTGATGACTTTGGAAAAAATTTCCCTCGTGAAATAAATGTAACTGATAGTCAGTCGGAAAAAACGTATTCACTGTCATGGCTCTCCTCATTCCCAATGAAAATAAGTATTTCAAAGACCAATTATAATGGCTATTAATCAATATTCCTCATAAAACTTTTTTATCTTTTCTGACAATAATTGAGGCGTTATGCCATAAAAACCTATGGTGCGACAAATTTCGACACTATACACCAATTTTTCTATCAGTAATCGCCAAAAATATATAAATTTTTTTTAGTTTTTTTATGATTTTCATTCAAAAAATGTTATTTTAATGATAGATCAAATATAGGGGGAATTGTCGCGGATGTAAGCGTTATCAGGGCTTTCACTAAGGAGAGGAGGATACTAAAAGTTATATCAATATAACTTTCCTTGTATAAAAGGCGTCCTCTTATGGTTCTAAGAATTTGGACATTCAAGCGGATTTATAGGTTTAGACATCTCATGGAAAAAGCGGAGAGTTTCTGTAAAATCGAGCCAAAGGGACTTATTGGCATCATTAGTTCGATAAAAAGTCTTTAAATTGTATCCTATAGCTCTTTGAAATCATAAACGTATTCTATAGCTTTCTTTAATAGATCAACAAAAAAACTGATAACATGTTGTTATCAGTTTTTTTGTATGACCCCTACGGGACTCGAACCCGTGTTACCTCCGTGAAAGGGAGGTGTCTTAACCGCTTGACCAAGGGGCCTTAATATATGGCGGAGAAGGAGGGATTTGAACCCTCGCGCCGGTCACCCGACCTACACCCTTAGCAGGGGCGCCTCTTCAGCCACTTGAGTACTTCCCCGTTTGGCTCCGCAGGTAGGACTCGAACCTACGACCGATCGGTTAACAGCCGATAGCTCTACCACTGAGCTACTGCGGAACAATTAAAGTTGCTGCTGTGAAAAGATATATGGTGGGCCTAAATGGACTCGAACCATCGACCTCACGCTTATCAGGCGTGCGCTCTAACCAGCTGAGCTATAGGCCCATAAATTGGAGCGGGTGAAGAGAATCGAACTCTCATCATCAGCTTGGAAGGCTGAGGTTTTACCACTAAACTACACCCGCATATAATATATTTATTATGGGGCGACTGATGGGAATCGAACCCACGAATGCCTGAACCACAATCAGGTGCGTTAACCACTTCGCCACAATCGCCACAATAAAAATTCTATTTAATTAAATGGTGGCTCAGGACGGAATCGAACCGCCGACACAAGGATTTTCAGTCCTTTGCTCTACCGACTGAGCTACTGAGCCAAAAATAAGGATGGTACCCTAATCTTATATTACTGTAAGTCCTTTGCTCAAAAGAACTTTCGTTCTTTCTCGCAGATTGCCATAGAAGCTTTTGCAGTGATGTGAGCAATCTGCTCTACCGACTGAGCTACTGAGCCATATTACTTTGCCAAATGAAAATGGCGGTCTGGACGGGACTCGAACCCGCGACCTCCTGCGTGACAGGCAGGCATTCTAACCAACTGAACTACCAGACCAATTGCGGGGACAGGATTTG
>NZ_NUOW01000065.1:36809-36942 GCF_002584635.1 Bacillus sp. AFS031507 | reverse complement strand
TAGGACGTTGCCAGGCTGTATTATATGGAGGATTAGCTCAGCTGGGAGAGCATCTGCCTTACAAGCAGAGGGTCGGCGGTTCGAGCCCGTCATCCTCCACCATCTTTTTTTACTATGCGGGTGTGGCGGAATT
>NZ_NUOW01000065.1:0-36758 GCF_002584635.1 Bacillus sp. AFS031507 | reverse complement strand
ATTCCGGTCCTCGGCACCATGTTTTATAGAAGGTAAATTAACTCATCAAATATAGCGCCCAGTGCGTCATATTATCGGGAAGTAGCTCAGCTTGGTAGAGCACTTGGTTTGGGACCAAGGGGTCGCAGGTTCGAATCCTGTCTTCCCGACCATTCTTTATTGCAAAATATTTTGGGGTCTTAGCTCAGCTGGGAGAGCGCCTGCTTTGCACGCAGGAGGTCAGGGGTTCGATCCCCCTAGACTCCACCTTAATAATATAATTTTTTTGGCGGTGTAGCTCAGCTGGCTAGAGCGCTCGGTTCATACCCGAAAGGTCGGGGGTTCGACTCCCTTCGCCGCTACCAAATTACTATTATATGATTTTCTTTTTCCATGGAGGAATACCCAAGTTTGGCTGAAGGGATCGGTCTTGAAAACCGACAGGCGGGTAACACCGCGCGGGGGTTCGAATCCCTCTTCCTCCTCCAGTTTTATTATTTTTTATATGTGGAGGGGTAGCGAAGTGGCTAAACGCGGCGGACTGTAAATCCGCTCCCTCCGGGTTCGGCGGTTCGAATCCGTCCCCCTCCACCATGTTTAGGGGCATAGTTTAAAGGTAGAACTAAGGTCTCCAAAACCTTCAGTGTGGGTTCAATTCCTACTGCCCCTGTCAAAAAGGCACAAAAAAATTCCAAGTATATACTTGGGATTTTTTTGTGCCTTTTTTTATATTTCCACATTTTTTTATTGTCTCTGCTAGTTTATGCTTGTTCCTTCAACCCATGGTGTGCTCAATGAACACACCATGAGGACAAATTTTGTATTGTGTATAGCATTTTTGTCTTCATGAACAGCTCAACACCTTATGAAGACAAGAATGGCTTTCTTTTTGGACCCCCTTTCTCGTCGATAACGGCGGGGTTTCTTATTTATTTTAAAAAAATAGTTTAATATTTTGTAAAAATATATAAAACTTATTGTTTCGGTTTATAACATAATGTAATATACTATATATAAATAAGTATAACACATATACAATGAATCTATTGAATATAACATATTTAATGTAGAATAAGGGGGTGGTAATTATTAAATTATCTAAACGTCAGGATGAAATCCTCCAGATTGTTAAACAAAACGGTCCCATTACAGGAAAAGACATTGCTGAGAAACTTTCATTAACTAGAGCTGCACTAAGACCCGATCTTGCCATATTAACGATGTCAGGTAACTTAGATGCAAGGCCACGAGTAGGTTATTTTTTTAATGAAAGCTTTGAAGCAAAGCAACAGGCTAAAAGGTTTATCCACCAAAAGGTAACGGATTATAAAGCCCATCCGATTGTCGTTGAGAAATCAACCTCCGTGTATGATGCGATAGTGCAGCTCTTTTTAGAGGACGTGGGCACACTTTATGCGGTTGATACAAAAGGACATCTAGCCGGGGTTGTTTCCCGTAAGGATTTGCTCAGAGCATCACTAGGAAATCAAAATCTAAATGAATTGCCTGTCAGTGTCATCATGACTAGAATGCCAAATATTATTACAATTAATCCTGAAGAGACTTTGCTCGAAGCAGCCAAAAAGATGATCCATAATCACATTGACTCCTTACCAGTTGTTAAGGAAATAGAGGAGCAAAAAAGTACATATTTGCTGGTAGGAAGAATTACCAAAACCACCATAACGCGGGCCTATTTAGAAATCATGGAAAACAAATCAAACTAAGGAGAGTGGCTGCCATTTTGGTACAGAAAGAAGTTGTGTATGTTGTATCTGACTCAGTAGGAGAAACTGCTGAGTTTGTAGTAAAAGCAGTGGCAACACAATTTAATGGCGGGCAGGTAGAAATTCGCCGTAATTCCTATGTGGATGACTTTGAAGATATTGAAGATATCATTTTACTAGCAAAAAAGGGACGTACGATTATTGCCTATACGATCGTTATTCCATCATTAAAAGAGTATTTAGATCGACGTGCAAAAGAAGAGAGCATTTTTGCTGTAGATTTACTAAGTCCGTTGATGAATGCGTTTGAAACAAGCTTCAATAAACAGCCGCATCATCGACCTGGATTGATGAGAAAATTGGACGAAGAATACTTCAGGAAAATTGAAGCAATTGAATTTGCTGTTAAGTATGATGATGGACGTGACCCGAGAGGAATCATAAAGGCGGATATTGTTCTAGTCGGAATCTCACGTACATCGAAGACCCCTTTGTCTATGTACTTAGCACATAAACGCTTTAAAGTGGCCAATGTTCCTTTGGTTCCAGAGGTGCCGCCGCCAGATGAATTATTTGAAATACCCCGTAAGAATTGTATTGGATTAATAATATCACCAGATAAATTAAACGAAATTCGCAAGGAACGTCTAAAGGCTTTAGGGTTAGCCTCACAGGCTAACTATGCAAGCTTTGGGCGAATTCTTGAGGAACTTGATCATGCTGAAAAAGTAATGAAGCGCTTAGGCTGTCCTGTTATTGATGTATCAAATAAAGCTGTTGAAGAAACAGCTGGCTTAATTTTAGACGTTTTAAAAAAAGAGAGGAGCTACTAATAATGGAAAAATTCGTTTATTTATTTCATGAAGGCAATGGCAATATGAAGGGGTTACTTGGGGGAAAAGGGGCAAACCTAGCGGAAATGACGCGTATTGGTCTTCCGGTTCCGTATGGTTTTACAATCACTACACAGGCTTGCAATGCATTCTATGAAGCTAGCAAAACCATTCCAACCTTTGTTGAAGTCCAGACTTTAGAGGCTCTTACCCGTCTTGAAGAAAAAATGGGCAAAAAGCTTGGCGACCCAAAAAATCCTTTGCTCGTTTCCGTACGTTCTGGTTCTGTTTTCTCCATGCCTGGCATGATGGATACCATCTTGAATCTTGGAATGAATGATGAAACCGTTATAGGAGTAGCAGAATTAACCAATAATCCACGGTTTGCTTATGATTCCTACCGTCGTTTCATACAAATGTTTAGTAATGTTGTACTAGATATCGATACCTACTATTTTGAACAATTATTAGAAGAAATACGCGAGGAAAAAGGCTATTCCTCTGACCCAGAAATGAGTGCTGATGACTGGAAAGAAGTGATTATTGGCTATAAAGGTATAGTCAAAAAGCATAAACGAAAGGATTTTCCGCAAGATCCAAAAGAGCAGCTATTCCTTGCGATTCATGCAGTCTTTAACTCTTGGAATAATCAGCGTGCGATAGTCTACCGTCGCCTTAACAAAATTGCTGACCATTTAGGAACAGCTGTAAATATTCAAAGTATGGTGTTTGGCAACATGGGGAATGATTCAGGCACAGGTGTAGCATTCACAAGAAATCCATCGACTGGTGAGCATGTCCTTTACGGTGAATACTTAATCAATGCCCAAGGGGAAGATGTGGTGGCAGGGATTCGTACTCCACAGCCAATCGCTACTTTAAAAGATGAAATGCCAGGAGTATATAAGCAATTCACTGATACTTGCAAGCGCTTGGAACAGCATTACGAAGAAATGCAAGATATCGAATTTACGGTTGAAGGTGGTAAGTTATTTATCCTGCAAACCCGTAATGGAAAAAGAACGGCGCAGGCAGCGATTCGAATCGCCGTGGAAATGGTTGAAGAAGGAATCATTGATAAAAAGACGGCCTTGCTACGCGTTGACCCGGAACAATTAGATCAACTGCTGCATCGCCGGATTGACGACAAATTTGAGAAGAGAGTTTTAGCAAAAGGCTTGCCAGCATCACCAGGTGCAGCTACAGGTCAAGTTGTTTTTGATGCCGATGAAGCAGAGCAATTAAATAATGATGGAAAAAAAGTAATTCTTGTTCGTCCTGAAACCACTCCAGATGATATCCATGGTATCGTTGCATCGCAAGCAATATTGACAAGCCGAGGCGGCATGACAAGCCACGCTGCAGTTGTCGCGCGTGGTATGGGGAAAGCGTGTATTTGCGGATGTGAAGCATTAAAGATAGATATGAAAGCTAAACAATTTACAATTGGTGATACAGTTATTAATTATGGAGATATCATAACGATTGATGGCTCTACGGGTGAAATTATGCTTGGGGAGATTCCTATGATTGACCCAGAACTATCGGATGAGTTCCAAATGTTGCTTGCATGGGCAGACCAAGAGCGTAAATTAGGGGTCCGTGCCAATGCAGATAACCCAGAAGATGCAAAAAAAGCATTTGAATTTGGTGCAGGCGGAATTGGCTTATGCCGTACTGAACATATGTTTATGGATTTAAAACGGATTCCAACCGTGCAAAAAATGATTCTAGCTGAAACTTATAATGAGAGAATGGAAGCTTTGAACCTGTTATTGCCCATGCAGCAAGGGGACTTTGAAGGAATCTTCGAAGCTATGCAAGGATTACCGGTCACTATCCGTTTACTAGATCCACCCTTACATGAATTCTTACCGGATAAAGAGGAACTGTTAGTGGAAGTAACGAAGCTTCAGATTTTAGATCCACAATCACCAGAATTGAAGAAAAAAGAGCAATTGCTGAAAAAGGTCCGCCAATTAGATGAGTTTAATCCTATGCTTGGCCACCGTGGCTGCCGCCTTGGGATGATTTACCCAGAAATTTATGAAATGCAAGCAAAAGCCATTTTCTATGCAGCCGCTAATCTCGCGGACAAAGGCATCGAAGTACAACCAGAAATCATGATTCCTTTGGTCGGTCATGTGAATGAATTAAAGGATATGCGTAAATTGGTGATCGATGCGGCATTACTCGTCCAGGAGGAAACTGGAAAAAGCTTCAAGTACACGATTGGAACCATGATTGAAATTCCTCGTGCTGCTTTAACTGCAGATAAAATTGCCGAGGAAGCTGATTTCTTTTCGTTTGGGACAAATGATTTAACACAAACAACATTTGGTTACAGCCGTGATGATGCGGAAGGCAAGTTCCTGCAAGCTTACATTGAAAATAAAGTGCTTCCGGATAATCCGTTTGCTGTCCTTGATCAAGAAGGCGTAGGTAAGCTTGTTGAAACAGGGGTGAAGCTTGGCCGTGGAACAAAACCGTCATTAAAAACAGGTATTTGCGGTGAGCATGGCGGCGAAAAGAGCTCGATTGATTTCTGCTACAAAACCGGCTTAGACTATGTCAGTTGTTCACCATACCGTGTACCACTAGCACGTTTAGCAGCAGCTCAAGCAACCATTCGTCATGAACAAAATAAACAAGAAGTATTTACAACAGCATAAAGGAAAAAAGAGGGATGTGTGCAGTATGCACCATCCCTCTTTATAATGATGTAATTGGATAGACGCCTATATTATGCAAATACTATAAAAAAATTATTTTAAAGGAGACTTACAATGGGGGCTATTGAACGCAGCGGTTATCGATTTGTACCAGAATTTAGTGTTATTCAACAAAATGGGGCCATACATGTGTATAATCAAGAGAACTTTATTGAAGAGATTAAATTCCAGTTTTCTGGGAAGTTTCCTGAACTGGATCAAATCGAAGACCTGGTTGATCAATATTGCAACCAGCATCAACTTTAAAACCGAATGCTTGTTCGGTTTTTTGTTTTGTGATAGAATGGATATTATAAACCATTTTATAGAAATGGAGGGAAATCCATGAATAAATTAACCACTATATACCCCCAAGCGATAGAACATACAAAATTGAAAGTGTATGAAGATATGAACCATTATTTCGAAACGAAGGAAACACGACCAACCTTTGAACAATACCTCACTGACAGAAGTCATTATGTTGAGCAAATTTGGACCAATGTTTGGCTGAATAAGTCCACCAATGATGTTCCAAGGAATGAAAAAAAGCAATATTTAACTGATAAAGGCTTCGAGGTACAGGGAATCGACAAAAAACTAATCAATAAGTTATTTAGGGATGAAATGAGAACCTATCATGTCTTTGATACGAGGGGGTGGGTTCATGAAACATTTTTAGGTAAAGAAGAAGAGTGGGAGAAACAGTATCAAGAGGCGAAGGTTAATTTTATAAAACGAGAAGAACAAAAACAGCTCGAAGAACAGAAGCAATTGATTAGAAGTGAGATTGAAGATGTCGCTGTTGGAATCTTGGAAGAACAATATGAGCTGCTTTATTTATATGTTCGTTACTTCGTTGCCATACAACTAGTGGCTGACCTACAAAATAATGTAAAGTTTCAATCGGTTGATACCTTTGCATTAGAAGAAAAATTAGTGGATGAAGGTCATTTTAACCCCTCAGCCTATACAACTGTTGCTACCTTTTTTGAAGAATTGACAGGGGATATCCATAAAACTTTGAATTGGGGCAGGAGTTTTTATGAATATCAAACCTATTTTTTCGTTTATGAAAGCTTAATTGCAGACTATTTGTCTGAGCTTATTCCGGAAAAAATATTAGAGCAGCTTTCTGAAAAACTTAAGGATGATTTTCATGAAACCTTTCTTGAGAAACTGTCGCCGTCCTTCGTAAAGGGCAGCATTGCTCAGATTCTTTATGATGTCGAGGGTTATTTTATTGAGGATATCCAAGCTGAATACCTGTCGGACTTAATACGTTTGGCAGAAATTCCTTTTGATGCAATGGTTCATAAAGAAATTTTTGAAAAAGACTTCCAAGCGCGCGAGCAAAAACAAAAAGAAGCGCAAGAAGAACTCGAGCGGAAAAAAGCAGAAGAAGAGCGGGTGATGAAGGAAATCTTTGCAACGGAATACGACCCTTCGTTACAACGTCAGGTCCGTTATGTCTTGCACATCGGCGAAACCAATACAGGGAAAACCCATCATGCACTAGAAAGAATGAAAGATGCTTATAGCGGGTTATATTTAGCGCCGCTTCGATTATTAGCACTTGAGGTATTTGATAAATTAAACGCTGAGGGGACGCCGTGTTCATTAAAAACTGGAGAAGAGGAAAAAATCACCCCAGGTGCAAATCATATTTCCTGCACCGTGGAAATGTTTCACGAAAAAGAGTTTTATGAAATAATCGTAATTGATGAAGCACAAATGATTACCGATAAAGATCGTGGTTTTTCCTGGTATAAGGCAATCACGAAAGCTAATGCAGAGGAAGTACATATCATAGGAAGCAGGAATTCAAAAACCATGCTGCTCCAGCTTTTAGGTAATTCCAATATCGAAGTTCATGAATACAGCCGTGATACTCCTCTTGAGGTTGAAACGAAGGAGTTTCATATTAAACACATTAAAAAAGGCGATGCGCTGATTTGTTTTTCACGAAGGCGTGTTCTTGAAACCGCCTCACGCCTGCAAAATGACGGACATACTGTCAGCATGATCTACGGCAGCATGCCGCCAGAAACAAGAAAAAAGCAAATTCAGCAATTCAACTCTGGAAAAACAAAAGTCATCGTTGCTACAGATGCGATTGGAATGGGCTTAAATCTGCCTATTCGACGGATTGTTTTTTTAGAAAATGATAAGTTTGATGGGACTAGACGAAGACTGCTGACATCACAAGAAGTGAAGCAAATTGCTGGACGTGCAGGTCGAAAAGGTATTTACAATATTGGCAAAGTGGCCTTTACTAGTGATATCAGAAAAATGAGAAACTTGCTATTGCAGGAGGATGAGCCTGTTCATACATTTGCAATTGCACCAACCAATTCAGTTTTTGAACGCTTTCAACGGTATTATCACGACTTAGGTACATTTTTTGAATTATGGGGGAAATTTGAAAGTCCAAACGGAACGAAAAAAGCTTCCCTTGCAGAGGAAAAGTCGTTATATCAAATGGTAGCAGGTACTGAAATTGAAGCACGATTATCCTTAATGGACCTTTATGGATTTTTACATCTGCCTTTTTCAAAAAATGAGCCAGTATTAACGAAGCAATGGGAAGAAAAAATGTATGCCATTATCCATGGGAGAGAACTCCCAGAACCGATTGTAAAGGAACGAAGCTTGGAGGAATTAGAACTCAGTTACAAAGCAATTGGGCTCCATCTTTTATTTTTATATCGATTAGGGGAGCGAACGACAGCAATCTATTGGGAGCGGCTAAGAGAAGAGGTCAGCGATAAAGTGCAGGACCGCTTAAAAACGGATATAAATAAATTTGTTAAAAAATGCAAAACCTGCGGAAAGAAGCTGCCATGGGATCATTCGTTTCCGACTTGTGAGGCTTGTTATGCAGCGAAGACTAGAAGATATCGATATGATGAATATTAAGAATAACCCGGTGTTCTAACCATAAGAAACAGGGTTATTCTTCAATTAAAACCAAATTAATGTAAATATGTTAAAATAAAACTCTGATAATTCGTCCCATGAAAGTGAAGTGAAAAAGAATGCAACTATCATTAACAGTAAGAGGCCCTGGTGTTGAATCGGTTTCTTACCTTATAGCTAAAAATCCGAATAACCTATATGAGCGTGGAGAGAAAGGGTTGACTGTCCGTCTGGTCTACCCGACTTTTTCAAGCGAGGAAGTACAGTTTTTAATCTATGTTAAAACGGATCCAATTGACCTTGTGAAAAACTCACCGGATTCTTTTGATATTACCCATTACATAAATGACCGCGAGTTTGCGGCAAGCAGTATTTTTGTTTCCTCGATTCGTAAAGCGTTGGGGACTGCACTGAATGGGAAACCAGCAGAGGAATATTCTTCATGGGTCCAGCATTCCTTTGAAATGGAATTAACCTTTGGGCCGATTGTTACTGATTTGAGCAATAGGGAACTTGAAGCGTTATTTGCTCCAATGGGTTACACCATCAAGATGGAATACGGGGAAAGTTTTATTCGCGGAAAAAGCTCTGCCCGATTTATTACCTTGTTAGGGAAACAAACGCTCCAGAATGCACTTAAACATATTTCGATTTTAATCCCCGTTATTGATAACTATAAGCATTATTTTATTGACGAAAGAGAATTGGAAAAGTTGGACCGCTACGGGGAAGGATGGTTAGAGGAACATCCACAAAAGGCGCTGATTTTAAAACGTTCGTTACGGTTCCAAAAGATGATTTCACAGTCAAGATTCTATGAAAAAGAGACAAAAACCGAGGAGAAGTATGAACCTCCGAAAATCCGTTTAAATGACATTCGTTACGAAGTGATTATTAAATATATTGAGGCCCTGCCACAAAAAGCCACCATTGTTGACTTTGGTGCTGGTGAAGGGAAGTTATCTGTTCAGCTGGGATTTATTAAAGGGGTGCAAGAGATACTTTCTGTTGAACCATCGAATAAAGCTCGGTTAAAGGCATTGGAACGATTCGACTATGCAAAGGAGAAACGTGGATTTGTAGAACCCAAGTCCTTAGCAGGATCGTTATTTTACTATGATGAACGGTTGAGTAACAAGGATGTCATGGTTTTATGTGAAGTGATTGAACATATTGATGAATACAGGATAGCAAGGGTATTCGAGACGATTTTTAAAGACTATCGACCAGAAGTGTTGATCGTGACCACGCCAAACCAAGAATACAATGTTGTCTATGATATGAATGAGGAAATGAGACACCATGATCATCGCTTTGAATGGACAAGGGCTCAGCTTCGCCAAAAAGTGGAAGCTTTGACAAAAATCTATCCATACCAAGTAAGTTATCAAGGCATTGGTGAAGAAAACCAACAATACGGGCATCCTACTCAAATGGTCATTTTCAGAAGGGAGGAGGGATGATGGCGAAAATTAATTTGCCTCATGCGGGTATCGTCCTACTTGTAGGCCCGTCCAATTCGGGTAAAACGACTTTAATAAATCAATTAATTCAAGAACAACAGATTTATGCATCGGAAGTAGTAAGTTCCGATCAGTTTCGTGTTTTAGTTAGCGATATTGAATTTATTGATTGGAATCGGCGACCTAAATATGAAGCAGATGCTCTTTTTAATGAATACCAACAAATTTCAAAAGAAGCTTTTGAAGCGATGGATTATATCATTGCCAAACGTTGCCGTCTCAATAAATTAACCTTTATCGATGCTACTCATTTACGTGATTATGAGCGTGAAAAATACCTGCAAATGGCAAAGAGATATCATGTTCCGGCCATTGCAATCGTGCTGAATTTGGCAGAAACTGAATTACTCAGACGTGACTTAGTGAGGGATTTTCCAAGAGGTAAAAACCGTATCAAGCAGCAATACCAACATTTCAAGAAAACGCTTCGCTCCATTAAAAAGGAGGGCTTTCGGCGCTTCTACATATTCGGTGAAGAAGAATTGCAGGTCTTAAATGTGAACCGTCTTGGTAATCCATTACTAATTGATGTTGGCAATGGCATTGATTTTATTGGGGACATTCACGGTTGCTTTGAAGAGTTTAGAGAAATTTTGTCAAAGCTTGGTTATATCGAGAATGAAGAGGGTTATTTTATCCATCCAGAAGGGCGGAAAATCCTTTCCCTTGGGGATGTGATGAGTAGGGGACATCGTTCGATCGAGACGCTGCAATTTTTTCAAAAGCATGTGGCAGCAGGACTTGCCTATATGATTGACAGTAATCATGGTTGGAAAATCGCCCGCTGGCTTGATGGTAAGGATGTAAAGCTTGCTCATGGTGATGAAAATGTAAAGACTGAATTTGATGAGTATGAAAGTAAATTTGGTAAAGATTTGGCCGATCGTTTAAAGGAACAAATAAGAGACATGTTGTTAGAAGCAAAATCACATTACATTATCCAGAATAATGGAGTCAACGTCGCTGTTGCAGTCCATGCAGGAATCAAGGACCATTATATCGGCAAACAATCGCCGCGCATTTCCGATTTCTGTCGGTACGGAGACTCGGATGGCCTCGACGAAAACGGCAAACCCGTCCGAAAAGATTGGTCAATTGCTCATCAGTCCAGCGAACTTATTCTTTGGGGGCATGATCCTAGAACGCATCCATTATTGGTTAATAACACCCTCAATATTGACCAAGGAGTTGTTTTTGGTGGCAACCTAACGGCATATTGTTTTCCGGAAAGGAAGTTTGTTTCTGTCAAAGCGAAAGCAGATTATGCAAATGTGTCGGACAATCCATTAAAGGTATTGGAAAGTAAAAGGCTTGCACCGCCCAATATCGCAAAATTTTTAGAAGGATATTCGGTATTAACGGAACTGTATGGGGAGATTGCAATTTATGCGGATAGTACGAAATCAGCACTGGATGACCTTTCCCATTACACACTGCCGCTTGAGGAGATTGTTTATCTTCCGCCGACCATGAGCCCGACACCGAAACCATCGAGTTTAGCAGGATACTTAGAGCATCCGATCGAAGCATTTGAATACTATCAGGCGAATGGTGTTGATACGATGGTTGTCGAGAAAAAGCATATGGGCAGCCGTGGTATTTTATTGCTTTTTAAAAATAAAGAAATTGCTAAAGATTATATAGGCACGGAAACATTAGGTTCGATATACACGCGGACTGGCCGGGCCTTTTTCAAAAAAGAACTGGAAGAACAAATATTACAAGAATTAAATATTGACTTGAGTGGTTATTTTGAAAAATACAACACTGATTTTGTCCTGATGGACGCTGAGATCCTTCCGTGGAATCTAAAAGCAAAAGAATTAATTATGAATCAATATGCTCATGTTGGTGAGATGGCATTGCTTGATCGCAGTAAATTACAGGAGCAGTTGAAAAAAGCTTTGGATAACGGTAAGGATGTTTCAAGTTGGCTCGAGGAAACGAGTGAAAAGATACGCAATGCCCAAGTGTTTAACGAAGTGTATCAAAAGTATTGCTGGGAAACGGAAGGTTTAGCGGGAATTGAAATTGCTCCTTTTCACACACTTGCCCACAGTAATGAAACCTTTTTCGATAAACCTCACACGTGGCATATGGAGAAAAATAAAGAATTTAGCGTCCTTTCGGATTTGTTCATGGAAACGGAGTATCGAATTGTTAACGATGAAGACTCCATGAAATCGGCCATCGAATGGTGGGAAGAAATGACGGAGGATGGACATGAAGGCTTTGTTGTCAAACCGGAGTCTTATGTGGCACGACATAAAGGTAAGCTTCTCCAGCCGGCCATTAAAGTAAGAGGTAGAAAATATTTGCATATCATCTACGGTATCGATTATTTACAACCAGAAAATCTTTCCCGTCTTAAGCAGCGAAATGCAGGTAAGAAACAACGCAATGCCTTAAAGGAATTTGCCTTAGGTGTGGAAGCGGTGAATCGTTTTGTTAGAAAAGAGTCACTGGAGCGCTACCATGAATGTGTGTTAGCTGTCCTGGCGCTGGAATCGGATCCGATTGACCCGCGACTATAGGTATAGGAAGACGAACTTGTCAGTCGGCAAGTTTGTTTTTCTATGTGTAATAACTTATCAGCTTTCGCCCATATGATAGTAATGAAGGAGTGTGAGAAAATGGCTGTTCATGTTGTTATCGCAGGTGAAAATTTGTGGGCGATATCCACGAGGTATGGGGTTTCAATTCAAACGATTGTAGAGCTAAATGGGTTACCTTCAGCAAGTTCCATCGTCCCGGGTCTTGCACTTTATCTACCGGATATCTTGCCTCCACTCCGCTACTATCAAATTAAAGCAGGCGATCACATCTGGCAGCTGGCTAAACAATTTAGGGTCGATCCTTCCATTATTCTCGCTGCAAATCCAGGGATTAATCCCAACATGCTCGTAATCGGCCAAATCATAAATGTTCCCACTCCAATAAGACTATCTCTCGAAACACTAGGGTTTTTAGTACCATCATCTGAAAGTGCAAACCTTGCCACAATTAATAGTTTAGCTAACCAATTAACCTATTTAGCGATTGTCGCTTATTCGTTTACAGAGGAAGGCTATGCGTTTAATGTGAGCGAGGATGCAGCCCTGATTGCAAGAAGTAATCAATTGAAGATCATCCCATTATTGATGGTCCGAAATCTTGCCGGAAATGATTTCAGCGCGGAGTTGGCAGGGCGTGTCCTGGAAAATCCAACCTATAGGGGAAATTTGGTAGCTAGCTTGGTCAACTTAACCAGGCAAAGAGGGTTCGGTGGCGTCAGTATCGATTTTGAATTTATTCCACCGGCTAGACGAAATGATTTCAATTTATTTTTAACAGAATTAAAGCGCAGCTTAGACGGGCTTATTTTACAAGTAAATGTTCACGCCAAAACAGCTGATATTCCAACGAATCGAATCATTGGTGCTTATGATTATGCGTCGATTGGCAAAGTGGCTGATATCGTGGCGGTGATGACCATGGATTATGGCTACCCGGGGGGTCCACCCGATCCGATTGCCCCGATTCCGTGGCTGGAGCAAGTGATTCAATACTCGGTGACACAAATTAATTCACGTAAACTGCAAATCGCCGTGGCGTTATATGGGTATGACAAGGTTGTTGGTACGAATGCAACCCAAGCCTTTTCGGTACTTGCTGCTCAAAATAAAGCGATATCACTGCCTGAGAACATCGAGTTTGATATCACGGATATGGCACCTTGGTTTCGCTACTGGCAGGGTAATGTGGAGCATGTGGTATGGTTTGAAGATATTAGGAGTTTTATAGAAAAGTATAGGTTAATTGATATGTATCAATTAGCTGGGACGACTTTTTGGCAAATAAGTTTGCCGGCACCGCAAAATTGGGTATATCTTAGTAAAAATATCAACGTGGTGAAGAGAATCGTATAAAATTACACGGTGGTTGCCAGGGGGTTTTTGCTTTTGTGCCATTTTAGGGAGGTTTTGTGCAATTTCGGGATTAGTGCAACTCAGAACAAAAAACACAAAAGGAAAGAATGACTACTTGTTCATAGTGTCCTTTCCTAAATAAGCAAAACTATTGAAAGTGAGAAAATCGACATGAGTAGAGAATATGTCTTGGAAATTGTGTTATCATCAAGGAATTTCCTAGTGTTAAAGTGTTAGACAATATGTAGATAAAGGTGAGGAAAGGAACTGTACATACGTTAATTTCGAACTACAGATACTGGTGATCCAGATTGTGTACAGTGTATTAAGGTTTTAAATTTTTTTATATAAGGGTTCCCTTCCTCCAATTACTTCCATAATCCTTCTTGATGCTTCTTTGAGTTTATCTCCACAGAAAGAAATATGATCTTCACTAATCTTTGAAGCAAAGCCGATATAGGCAATAACCATTGTAATATTGCCATATGGGTTAAAAATAGGTGCTGCAACACCGAAAACATCTGGTGTATGCTCTTCATAGCTTACTGCATATCCCTTTCGTTTAACCTCGTTTAAACTTTCCTGAAATGTTTCAAAATCTGTAATTAAATGATTTTAATCAATCATTGAATATACCAAAAGATTTTAGTTATTTAGGAATTGAATTTACAAAGGAAATGGTCGATCGTTTAGCGCATGATGCAATGGAAGATAAAGGGACAATTCCAAATAATCCGCGTAAAGTTTTCAAAGAAGATGTTATTAAAATCTATAATAAGGTTTTACCATTATATCCAGAAGGGGAATCAGCAGAATAATGTATATTAATGGAAAATGGATAGAAACTGAGCAAGTATTAGAAGTCAAAAATCCTGCAAATGGTAAAGTGGTTGATAAAGTATTTTTAGTTGGAAAAGAAGAAACGAAAAGCGCTATAGAAGCGGCCAAAAATGCCTTATCATCTTGGTCTGGATTGACCGGAGAACAGCGGGGTAAATATTTACAAAAAGTAGTAAATCTATTAGAAGAAAAAAAAGAGCACCTTGTCCAAACCATTACGAAAGAAATGGGGAAGACGATTCATAATGCCCGCTATGAAGTAGGGAATACAATAGCTTTCTTTCAATGGTATGCGGAAGAAGCACGCCGTGTTTATGGTGATTTGGTTCCTGCATCTGCACCAAATAAAAGAATTTCTGTTATAAAGCAGCCAATTGGAGTTGTTGGGGCAATTACGCCATGGAATTTTCCGTTATCAATGGGTGCAAGAAAATTAGGGCCTGCATTAGCTGTTGGTTGTACGGTTGTATTACGGCCTTCCCGAGAGACGCCATTGTCATCACTGGAGCTTTTTAAAGTTTTTGATGAGGCAGAAATTCCTGCAGGTGTTGTGAATCTTGTCATTGGGAATTCTTCTGACATTGTTGGAGAACTGATGGCAAGTAATGATGTTCGTAAAATTTCATTTACAGGCTCCACTGAAGTTGGCCAGAAATTAATTCGTCAATCTGCTGATACAGTAAAACGTGTATCAATGGACCTTGGTGGACATGCTCCATTTATTGTATTTGAAGATGCAGATATCGAACTTGCCATTGAAGGTGCTATTAGTAGTAAGTTTTCATCAACTGGTCAACAATGCGTTTGTGCGAATCGAATTTACGTACATGATTCCATTTATGACACATTTGCACGGCGTTTTGCAGATAAAGTTTCATCTATGAGAATTGGTGATGGATTAAACGAAAATACCCAATTAGGTCCAATGGTGAATCAGGAGGCTGTGGATAAAGCACATGACCATGTAATGGACGCTGTTGGTAAAGGTGCAGCCATTCTTTGCGGCGGTAAAGCATTAACTGAAAATGAATATAATGATGGCTATTTTTATATTGTCGATCGTAAAAAGGACATGATTATAGTAGGAGGATATAACGTTTACCCGAGGGAAGTCGAAGAAGTCTTCTATCACCATCCCGACATAGTGGAGGCAGCGGTCTTTGGGGTACCGGATCCAGATCGCGGTGAGGCAGTGGTAGCTTATGTTGCCGCCAATGACCCTTTAATAACAGTGGAACAACTGCATGCCTACTGTAAGGAACATCTGGCAAAATATAAACTTCCTTCGGTCATTGAAATCATCGAGGAACTTCCGAAAAGTGGAACTGGGAAAATTTTAAGAAGGGCTTTAAAAGAACAGCTGGTTGAAAAAGTTGCATTATAGAAAAATGGCGGTTTAAAATAAAAAACTCCGAATTCGTTGGAAAAGAAGAAACACAACGCGCTATTGAAGCGCCAAAAATGCCTTTCCGGCATGGTCTGGGCTAACTGGGGAACAGTGTGTTGCTTACCTACATAAAATAGTTGATATTTTAGTAGATAAAAAAGAGCACCTTGCCCAAACTATTACGAAAGAAATGGGGAAGACGGCAATAACTAAAGATATTCCGATTGGTCGTTATGGTGAAACAAGTGATATCGCTAAATTGGTATTATTCTTAGCATCTGATGAGAGCACTTTTATTACTGGAAGTCAGTATTGAGTGGATGGTGGACTAGGAGCGAAATAATCCCAGAACAAAGAAAAATTTTCCCATAGGAACATATACAAAAAAATAGACTGGGTAAGGAGTAGACATCGATGCATGCATTAGAAGGAATTAAAATACTCGATTTATCAAGAACATTAGCAGGCCCGTTTTCTACCATGTTGCTTGGAGATATGGGAGCCGATGTGATAAAGGTTGAGCAGCCTGGACAAGGAGATGAGTCAAGGCGCTTCACTCCTCCTACATGGAATGATGAAAGTTGCTATTATCTTAGTTCAAACCGAAATAAACGAAGCATAACGGTCGATCTAAAAAGTGAAGAGGGAAAAGAAATTATTTATAAATTAGCGAAAGACGCTGATGTTTTAGTAGAAAATTTTCGAACAGGAACACTAGATAAGCTGGGTTATGGTTATGAGACAATAAAAAATTAAATCCCGGTTTGGTCTATTGTTCTATATCAGGATTTGGCAGAACAGGTCCCGAAAGGAATAGAGCCGGCTACGACCTTCTTTTACAAGGGTTTGGAGGATTAATGAGTATCACAGGTAATGCCAATTCAGGGCCGGCAAAAGCAGGAATGTCCATTGTAGATTTAACAACGGGGATGTTTGCAGCTTATGGAATTTTAAGTGCATTATTCTCTGCACAAAGAACAGGAAAAGGACAATTTGTTGATGTAAGTTTGCTCGATGGACAAGTTGTATTGTTGAATCATCTGGCAACTGGATATCATGCAACGGGTAAGCCTGCTGGAAGAATGGGATCAGCTCATCCTTCGATTGTTCCATACCAATCGTTTAGGGCAAAAGACATGGATATCATTTTGGCTGTAGCTAATGATCGATTATGGACAAAGTGTTGTCAGGCTTTAGATTGGATTGATTTAATTGAAGATCCTCGTTTTGAAACGAATGCAAAGCGAGTAGCCCATCGTCAAGAACTTATAAATATTATGTCTGAGAGACTGATTACGATGGAAAGCAAAGATATTTTTGAAAGGATGGATAATGCTGGGGTCCCATGTGGCCCAATACACACGATTGATCAAGTTCTCAATCACCCTCAGGTTCAATCAAGGGAAATGATGATTGACATTGAACATCCTAATGTGAAGAATTTGAAAGTGCCGGGATTTCCAGTTAAATTATCAGAAACTCCGTCTAACCTTCGACGCTACCCACCTTTGCTTGGAGAACACACAGACGAAGTTTTAGAGGAACTTGGTTACTCCAGAACACAAATTGAAAACCTAAAAAGTGGGATGGTAATATAATTTAGAATTTAAGCTGTGAAAAATACTTTTCCATGGGCATCAGTCATAGACTTGATGCCTTTTGATATTTATCAAATAGTTGGGACGATTTTTTGGCAAATTATCTGCCGGCACCCCAGAATTGGGCATATCTTAGTAAAAGTATCAACGTGGTGAAGATGAATGTGTAAAATTACACTTTGTTCTTGACAGTGTTGCGGGTGAATTTTGTTTTTGTGCCATTTTGAAGGGGTTTTGTGTCATTTTGGGATAGTTTTGTGTCATTTTCACTAGTTTTTGTGCCATTTTCAATGGGTTTTGTGCATTTAGACATAAATTGGAAATCCGGTGGTTGTCCAATAAAATAACCATCGATGATAATATTTGTTATTTTCGGACAAACTCTAGGAAAAAGGAAAGGCTGGAACCAAAGCTTGATTAACAGACTTAAATATTACACCCTCATCTTCATTACGGTGCTTGCCGCATCCGTTCCTTCTATAAAAGTAAACGCCATGTATGGCCACGAAAAAATGACCCAGCAGATTAATCAACTAATTAATAACGAACCGGCATTAAAAGGGGCCATTGCTGGGATAAGTATCCGGTCGGCTTCAGATGGAAAAATCATCTATGGCCACCAAGGCGACATCCGCTTAAGACCTGCTTCCAATATGAAACTATTAACAGCTGCAGCCGCCCTTACTATCCTCGGAGAAGACCACACCTTCACGACGGAGATCCATACGGATGGCTTAGTGAAAAAGAAGACACTTCATGGGAATCTGTATTTAAAGGGGAAGGGTGACCCAACCCTATTGCAATCTGATTTTGATAAAATGGCTGAGGACATTCAAAAGCGAGGCATCAAAAAGATAAAAGGGAATCTTGTAGGAGACGATTCCTGGTATGATAATGTCCGCTATTCGCTTGACCTGCCTTGGAGCGACGAAACAACCCATTACGGCGCACAGATATCCGCACTCACCGCCTCACCGACCAGAGACTTTGATTCAGGATCGGTCAAGGTACTCGTGCAGCCCGGAATAAAAAAAGGTGACAAGCCGATCGTGAAAATAACCCCGAAGACAAATTATCTAAAAATAAACAACCACGCGGTAACCGTTCCGGTGGATGGTAAAAAGGATATCACCATCGAACGGGAACACGCGAGGAACATCATAACAATCGAAGGAACCATCCCAACAAAGGCTAAAACAGAAAAGGAATGGATTGGTGTCTGGGAACCCACTCGATATGCCGAGTCCCTTTTGAACCAATCCTTAACAGAACACGGGATACAGGTGACAGGAAAGCTAAAAACAGGATTGGTGCCTGACACCGCAAGAATTTTAACGACACATCAATCGATGCCATTATCTGAGCTGCTGGTTCCTTTTATGAAACTGAGCAATAATGTCCATGCTGAAATATTAATTAAGGAAATGGGTCGAGTCGTGAAAGGGGAAGGAAGCTGGGAAAAGGGACTAAGCGTTTTAAAAAATGAGATTACAAAATACGGGGTTAACCCCAACACATTGGTGCTAAGGGATGGTTCGGGCGTTTCACATGTCGACTTGATTCCAGCCAACCAGCTGACGCAGCTGTTATTTGCCGTCCAAAAGGAAAAGTGGTTTCCTAGTTATCTTCACTCATTACCTGTCGCCGGTGAAAGAGAAAAGATGGTGGGCGGAACTTTAAGAAATCGGATGAAGGATCCTTTGGTTCGAGGAAAAGTTTACGCAAAAACGGGGACCATTTCAACGGTGAGTTCAATATCAGGATACGTGAAAACAAAAAGTGGACAAACCTTAATTTTTTCAATCCTTTTAAATAACCTAATGGATGATTCAAAGGGAAAAAAGGTGGAGGATCTGCTGATTACTATTTTAGCCAATCAATAACCTATCGACTCAAATAGATAGATGGAACTTAACAATGCGTAAATAATTTCTTGAAAATTCGCAGTATTGATTTTACTATTATTATAATGAATAAATAATAAAAAAGAGCTATACCATGGGAGAGTCAAATGAATATGAATAAAAAACAAGGACAGTTACTTTCTGAACGGTTTGAGGTAGCATACAACCAAGTACACGAAGCATTGAGGGATATCGTCCAAATAAATGATGACAGATTTGTTGTCCTTGTGAAGGTTGGCGCGAAAAAATATCAAATCATTGAGACTTATAAAAAGGATTTAGAGCAATATGCCAGGCTGCGAAATGCAATTGTCCATGAAAAAATAGAGATTGGTTTTTATATTGCTGAGCCCAATGCTAAAGTTGTTTCTCATATTGAAAAAATCGCCAATGTTTTTAGCCGTCCTAATTATGCATTGTCGATTGCTACGAAAAATGTAGTGTACTTTGATTATCGTGACAGTATCTTAAAGGTAACAGCCGCCATTAAAGAACACGGGTATTCAAAGTTTCCAATCTATAAAAACAAAGAATGTGTCGGCTTACTTACAGCAAGTTCGATTGTGAAATGGATGTCACAAAATATGGAGAACAGCTCTGTTAACCTTTCCGATATCCATGTGTCAGATATAATGACATATGAGAAGGAACATCCGATAGAAATCGTCCCAAAAGATATTAATATTTTTGAGGTTGAAAATATTTTTGAAAAAGCACATAAGAAGAAGCGGAAAATAGAAGGTGTTATAATCACTGAACATGGGAAAGCGGACGAGTCCCCCCTTGGCATAATCACTGCTTGGGATCTTATTCAAATTGATTACACGGTTGAGTAATCATAAAGTTCTCCTACCGTGGAGAACTTTTATTTTTGGAAAAAAAACAAGCATACCGCTCAGGCATGCTCGTTGTATTCGGCTAATTTTGCTTAAAATTCAAACTCGCTTAATTGGTCCATATGGGAGGCAATCATCGCAATTATGGTGGTTGCTTCTTCTTTACTAAAAATGAAATGGGACTCATCCTTGATTAATTCATCGTCCGTCGTCCAAATCCGGTTAACGCGCTTGAGAACACCGTCTCCAGTAGCTTGCACCAATCCAAATTGATAGGTTACTTCGACTTCGTCTTCATGTTTGAAGGCCGTTACTTCAGGGGTGGACCAATCAACATCAATTTCCTCAAAGATGTCATCGCTGTTGACTTGTTCCGCTTCATAATACTCTTCTTCCTCATCATCTTCCACATAAACTGTTTCGACCTCATCACCATCATCAAAGACCTCGCTGGTCTGAAGATAGACCCCATCATCTGTATAGTGATCATCGCCGTTCATGTAATCATGAAGACTGGCGTGAACTTCCTCGATAATGTCTTCAATGTCTGAAAGGATGACCTTCGCCGTAAGTCCGCTGTCCACATCGAAGGTATCGATGTAAAATTCTTCGTTTTGCGGATCAAAGAACAGTGAGCAAAAATAATCACGCTCCAGTTCTTCGGTATCAACATCTGCGGTATCGACATAAAACTCAATCCTTGGATGTTTGGCAGCTCTTTCAACTGTCATTTGGCCAACCTGATCGTATTCTTCACAAATAGATTCCAGGTGTTCTTGCAGTTCTCCACAAACTCTGTCAAACCATTCTAACGACATCAAACATCCCATCCTTTCAAAGTTAATCGAGGTTATTATTACCAACTTTGAAAAAAATATGTTTTTTCAATAATATTGAAGGAATAACAAATATGAAACTAGAACAGAGTGAATAGGTAGATAATTATTTTTTTTCTTTTAGAAAGTTGGAGGTTCCCATGCAAGCCTTAATAAGCGAACTTAACCAAATCTGCAGTAAATTACCTTATAAAGAAAAAGTCGTGATCGTTGATTCTCATTCAATTGGGGAACAAATCAATGAGGCATTTGTTAAGGAAGGACATCAAGCAATTAATCTTAAGTATAAAACAGTAATCGACCTTGCCCAAACTCTTGTTGACCTGAATTCAGAGCAACCGCAAAATAGTTTAGATCATACGGTTGGAGTTCATTTTACTTACAATCTCCTTAAAGAGTTGAAGAACCAGGATAAGCTCCGATACTTTGCAGGAATGGAAATTACGCCAGCCTTAAGTCATGCCATTTTTACATCTATTCAAACAATACGATTAGCTGGCTATACAAGGGACACTCTGAAAATGAATGCATTTATCAATCCAGACAAAGCGAAGGATTTTTATGAGATCCTTGCTGAATATGAAAATACCTTAATTTCTGAGCAGTTTACCGACAAGGCCGGATTGTTAAATAAGGCAAATGAAACCGCTCAAATTGATGAAAAGGTAGTATTTATTTTACAATCAGGTCTAACCTTATCGCATTTAGAAGACCAATTCCTGAGAAAGATTATCCATGAGACAGTTTATAAGTTGCCGCTTGCACCCGTATTGGGCGTTAATACTCCTGAGCGAACAAGCCTTAGTTCCGTTCATTGGGGACCCCCGACTGCGCTTAGCTATCTCTATCAACAGGAAGAAGCGAGCGTTGAGCCAAACTTAGTAGTCTTTACTGCTAAAACAGAAGAAATGGAAGTGAAACAAATCCTAGAGAAGATTAAGGTCGCAAAATCTCCTCTAGACGAGAGTGTTGTCTATTATTCAAATGCTGATGCATACATAACCCTGTTTTCCCACCTATCCCAAAAGATGGACCTTCCGATGACCTTTGGCGAAGGCCTGCCGGTTTCATTTAGCCGACCGGGCCGGTTTGTTTCGGGGTTAATTGGCTGGATTCAGTCTAATTATAGTGTCACAGCCTTTCTTGATTTGTTGAATGAGGGTTTGATAGTGATGGGTAAAGGTGTTCCTTTTATAGAGGGTGGATTTGTTGAACTTGATGAAGTAGTGATGTCGAATTCAAAACTGACTAGAGTGCTCAGGGATCTTCAAATTGGCTGGTCCCGAGAACGCTATATTAAACTGCTCGGTGATGAATTAAACCGCTTAAGTGATATGGTTCTCGAACATGAAGGAGACCCGTATTATGAGAATCAGGCAAGAGATATGCTTTGGATTTGGGCGTGTTTTCATGAAATCTTTAAGAGACTTCCACCCTTAGAGTCAACCATGAATTATAAAAAATGTTTAACTGGGATCGCTTTTCTACTCAAATATAATTGTAAGACAAGTTCAGCACTCGATGAGATGGCAAAATCAACCTTACTTGAAGCCATCAAAACGATTATTCCGTATGCAGATGAATCATTATCAAGTTATGATTTGATTGAAAAGATGAAGGACCTGCTGTTATCTATTCGTGTTAATCAATCGCGGCCAAAACCAGGTCACCTCCATGTTTCAACTTATAAAAGTGGAATATACAATAGTCGACCAAATGTATTTTTCGTTGGACTTGATAACAAGAAGTTTCCTGGTAACGTAAGTGAAGATCCGCTTTTGCTAGATGCAGAGAGGATTCAATTAGGGAACGGCCTGCGATTACTTCGTGAAAAGGGTCAAGAGAACTTGTATACGTTGTTACAAGTTTTGGCAAATTCAAATGGTCATGTCACGGTCAGTTACTGCCATTTCGATATGAACGAAAACCGAGTCGTTAACCCGGCATTTGTTGTTTTGCAATGCTACCGTTTAATCACAGGCAATATAGATGCCGAATTTAAATCGTTAAAGTCACTGCCGTCATCAATCATCGCAACTGATATTTTTGAAGATAAAGACTACTGGAATGAAAAGTTAACAAATGATAGATCTCATCTGCTAAATGAAGGGATTCTAACCCATTTTAATAATGTTAAACAGGGAATCGCTGCCGAAACCGCACGAAATACTGGGAAATTCTCTGAGTATGATGGACTGATTCAGATTGATGCCGAATTGTATGACGCACGTCACAATCAGGATAAAAAGCTCAGTGCTGGCAAACTCGAAACACTCGCAAAGTGTCCGTATTCTTATTTTTTAAGAGAAGTTCTAAAAGTTAGGCCCGTAGAGGACTTTTCCTTTGATGCAAACAAATGGATGGATGCGGCTACCCGTGGAAGCCTGCTACATAGTATTTTTGAAAACTTTTATAAAAAATTACAGCAAGATCATGCCAAGCCTTCTTATGAGAAACATTTGGAGCTGATTAAATCAATTGCTCAAAACTTAATGGAACAGCAAAAGGAAGTTCTGCCGCCGCCAAATGAAAGAGTCTATCAACGTGAACGGAGTGACATCTTAGCATGCTGTGAGATTTTTCTAAAAGAAGAAGAGCTTCACAGCGAAAATTACGATCCGCTTCATTTTGAGTATTCCTTTGGGATTGGTGAAATGGATCCGGCGATTATTACTCTTCCATCAGGTGAAGTAAAAATTTCAGGGATTATTGACCGTGTGGACCAATCCAAGGACGGTAAATATCACATTATCGATTATAAAACGGGGAGCACGTACGGTTATGCGAAAAATGCAGCCTTCAAAGGCGGTCGACAGCTTCAGCATATGATTTATGCCTTGGCCATCGAACAGCATTTAAACCTTGGCGAGGGTGCAGTCGAGGAGAGCTCCTATTATTTTCCGACCCCAAAAGGATTGGCTCAAAGGTTTACGAGGAAGCAGGACCGTACACTCAGAACCAATGGTATAGATATTTTGGAAAAACTGATTGATACGGTAAAGCATGGTCATTTTGAAATGACTGATGATGTGAATGATTGTAAATTCTGTGATTATAAGCTTGTTTGCCGCCGCCATTTTTATGATAAAGAAAGCCTTGAAATGAAGCAGTCGAATCAAAAGTTAAAGGGGGTTAGAGCATATGACTAAGGAAATTCTCGATCAAGTGGCCCGGGATAAAATTAAATCACAACTTAAGAGGAATTTTTTAGTTGAAGCTGGTGCTGGTTCTGGTAAAACGACGAGCTTAGTCGATCGGATGGTCAACCTCATTTATACAGGGACAGCAGAGATTCAGGAAATTGTTGCAATCACTTTTACACGAAAGGCCGCTGATGAGTTAAAGGTCCGTTTTCAAGCAAAATTAGAGGAAGCGTGGAAAAAAGAACTGGACCTTGATATCGAGTTTCGTTTAGGTGAGGCATTGCAAAATATTGAGCGCTGCTTTTTAGGAACGGTCCATGCCTATTGTGCCAAACTGCTCCGAGAGCGTCCGATTGAAGCAAATTTAGATTTAACCTTTAAAGAGCTTGAAGAGTCCGATGATTTAGATATTTTAGAAGAAGCGTGGCAACTTCATTTACAAAATTTAATCAATGAAGAACCGCATCACTTTGAACTCATTGGAGAATTAGGGATATCCGTTGACAACCTATTTCCCTGGTTAAAGAGGCTAAAGGAATATTCCGATGTGGATTGGGTGACGGAAAGTGTCCCGAAACCAGTATTGCAGCCAGAATACCAATCATTTATGCTCCTAATCAAAGAAGCAAAACGATGCGTTCCTGAGGAGGAACCACCGAAGGGGTATGATAGTTTACAAAAAGCGATTTTAACGGCTGTCCAAAAGGAAAAATTCATCAATCCTTCGAAGGAAAAGGACATCATTAGTATTTTTGAATTATTTGATAAGAACTTAAAGCCAACCTATAATCGCTGGCCAGCCAAAGAAGATGCAAAATTTTATGAAGAGAAAATTACAGCAGTTTTTGAAGTATCCATCAAACCGCTTATACAAGCTTGGAAAGAATATTGTCATCCCATTATTATCAATTTTTTACAAGATGCTGTCCAAACCTACAAGCAATTGAAGAAAGAGAGATCACTACTAAACTTTCAAGATTTAATGATCCATACATCAAAGTTGCTTAAAGGTAATCCAGAAGTTCGCACCTATTTCCAAGCGAAATATCGCTATTTACTCGTCGATGAGTTTCAGGATACCGACCCGATTCAAGCGGAGATCATGTTTTATTTAACGAGTGATGACATTAATGAAAAAATCTGGACAAAATGCAAACCGAAAGAAGGCTCACTCTTCGTTGTTGGTGATCCCAAACAAGCTATTTACCGTTTTCGACGCGCCGATATTGATACATACAATCGTGTCAAACAGTTAATCGAGGAGCATGGTGGAGAAGTGCTCCAGCTGACGACAAATTTTCGGACACTTGACACTGTTACTAAGGAATTAAATAATGTGTTTGAAAAGCATTTACCTGAAGTGGAATCCGATTACCAAGCCGCCTATCGCCCGTTAATAGCCTTCCATGAGGACCAAGGCGAGGACTTTACAGGTGTGAAGCGGTTATCTGTTCCTGCCGATTATAAAAAGAAGGAAGAAGTCATATTAATCGATGCTGAAAACATCGCACTGACCATTCAAAATCTCATCGAGCAAGGCCATAATGCCAAGGATTTCATGGTACTGACCAGGTATACCGATGGCGTTGCTTCCTATGCGAAAACGATTGAGGATATGGGGATTCCTGTCAGTATTAGTGGTGAAGTTATTCTTGGTGAAACAAGAGAGTTCCAAGATTTATGGATCCTGTTAAAATCATTCTTGGACCCAACCGATGAAGTTGGTTTCGTTGCTGTGTTACGGGGGATTTTCTTCGGTATCAGTGATCAAGAACTATATCAATGGAAACAAGCTGGTGGAAGATTTTCCATTTACGCCAAGATACCGGCTGAAATTCCGATAGTTCTAAAAGATAAATTTGAAATAACATGGGATAAATTACAGCGATGTCAAAAGCTAATTCGGACGCTGTCGCCAACAGCTGCGATTGAAAAAATCATCGAAGAGGTCGGTTTCTATCCATTACTTTTGAAAAATGGCCGGAATAAACGAACGTATAGAAGTCTGCTTCAAATGCTAGAAGCCCTCCGAAAACAGGAGACGAATGGTAATACAACATATAAACAAGTAATAGAAGCACTGACCGAGCTGATTTTTGAAAAAACAGTGGTTGCAAACCTTGAAGAAGACGCAGATGCGGTTCGGATTATGAATATTCATAAAGCAAAAGGACTAGAGGCACCAATTGTCTTTTTGGCACATCCAGTCAAGTCAGTCAGTCCGGAATCCTTTTTATCACAGCATATTAACCGTGAGGACTATACTTCTAAAGGGTACTTTACGTTTACAGTGAAGAATGGCTATGCGGATAAAGAAATTGCGATTCCACTTGAATGGGATACACATAAGACAGAAGAGTTAATGTACCTTTCCGAAGAAGAGCAACGGATTATTTATGTCGCGGCAACTCGTGCCGAAAAAGCACTAATCATCAGTTCTCACACTGGTAATAAGAAAAACCCTTGGAATATCCTTTTTGAAATGGAAAACATCGAGGAAATAGAAGTACCTGAAATAGAAGTGTTTGAAATTAACTTAGAGCCAAAGGAGCTTACCTTATCCGAATATAAGGCGAAAACCGTGAGTAAAAACGCCTGGCTTGACCAAAGTAAAATGAAGACATTTGAATATTGGTCGCCAACAAAAGACAAAGATTATTCAGAGTTAATCACGATTGAAAGAGAATCGGGTGGTGGAAAGGATTGGGGAACGCTGATTCATGATGTCTTTGAAAAAGCTGTTCAGGGCCATGAACTTTCTAATTATATAAAGGTTGCCTTAAACAAATTTAAGCTTCCTATCGAAAGAGAGGAAGAAGTAAAGTCTTATCTGCAAAACTTGCGAAAATCACTCCTTTGGGATGAGTTAGTGACAGCGGAAGAAGTGCTGACAGAAGTTCCCTTTACGTTAAAAGTTGAAAAGGCCCATACTCTTTATACGTTAATCACTAAAAATCCTGAAGATACCCATCCTTTCTACGTCAAAGGAACGATTGATCTTATCTACAAAAAGAATGGCTCATGGAACATCGTTGATTATAAAACAGACCGAGCAAAACAGGTCGAAGACTACGAAAAGCTTCAAGCATTCTATAGCAGCCAATTAACTTTTTATAAACAGGCTTGGGAGGAATTAACCGAAGAATCCGTAAGCAAAGAAATACTTTACTTCATTGAACCAAATCAATTAAGGGCTCTTTAGGAAAAAAAGAAAATTCCACAGGCTTCAAGCTTGTGGAATTTTCTATAGATAGCTAGATATTAACTAGGCTATTTAACAAGCACTTTGGTATTTTTAAATTCTTCTTCAGCTACTTTTTTGACTCGCTCGCAAAATTGAACAACTATTTTATCACTGGCAAAAAGTAAAAATAACTTGAGAAATGCCTTTAAAGGTCGGTTTGTGCAAGTGTATTTAAAAAGAGTTTTCTGCTCATCGATTGCCGTTAATACATACAAAGCGGTGATTTCAAACATCTTGGCCAGTGTAAAGCCCACTTTTAATCTCCGTTTAACATTAGTATTCACATATTCTAAGGTCTCAACATCATACTCCTCGATTCGCTTACCTTCCCTATATTTTTGACGGTAGATGGTGCCGACACCTTCATTTGTCACTTTTACAGGTTGATGATCAACGACTTGCGGCATAATTTTTTGCATATCCGCTAGTGAGCCATTTAACAATCCCCAAACCTGATCGATGGGAGCATTAATTTCAATTTCCTTCATCCATTCTTTCAACAATCATCACCTCGTGCTATTATTTGATAGTTTTAATCATTATTCTCCATTTTACGAGAAAAATCCTTTACTTTACACTGGGTTAACTTTACTTTCTTTGCAGGTAAAATCAACCAATTTATCATGAGCAACTATGAATAGTTTTCTCTGACCTTGTGTTATTATAAAATTTAACCGAAGAAAATGAGGTGTCAATATGAAAATTGAAGTTTGGTCTGATTATGTATGTCCGTTTTGTTATATTGGGAAACGCCGATTAGAAGTGGCGTTAGATCAATTTCCACATAGGGAAAAGGTAGAAGTTGAATTCAAAAGCTTTGAACTTGACCCAAATTCTCCAAAAAATATTGGTCAGAACATCCATGAAGTATTAGCAAAAAAATATGGAATGAGTGTTGAAAAAGCGAAGGAAGCAAATCAAGGGGTGGGGCAGCAGGCAGCCACTGTTGGGTTGAAATTTAATTTTGATGAGATGAAGCCAACAAATACGTTTGATGCTCATCGCTTGGCTAAATTTGCAAAAATACAAGGGAAGGAAGCCGCTGTCTCAGAAATGCTGCTGCATGCCTACTTTACAGAGTCGAAGCATATTGGAGATATTGAAACATTGGCAGACCTAGCTGAAGCGGCAGGATTAAATCGCCAGGAAGTAGTGCAAGTCCTTAATGATAAGGAAGCCTATGCAACTGATGTTCGTCAAGATGAATCTCTTGCACAGCAGTATGGTGTTCGCGGTGTTCCATACTTTGTCATTAATCAAAAATATGCCATTTCTGGTGCACAACCGACGGAAACTTTCATGGGGGCACTACAAAAAGTTTGGGAGGAAGAGTCTCCAACACCAGTGCTGCAGGATCTTTCCACCGAAGACGATGTTAGCTGTGCGGATGGCAGCTGTGCCATTCCTGAAAAAAAGTAGATTTTGACCATAACAAAAGATGGGGAAGGAAACTAAGTTTCCATCCCCTCTCGTTTTTAAACTTATTAGCGTCTGCGGACTCGTAAATTCCACATATTGCCGTCTTTCCAACATCTATTTATTTGAGTATTGCTACGTGAGTTGTACCGCCACCCTGACCATTTACAGCATCTTGAAGTTCTTCTCCTTGAAGTTCTTCTCCTTGAAGTATTTCTCCTTGAAGTATTTCTCCTTGAAGTTCTTCTCCTTGAAGTGTTTCTTCTTGAAGTGTTTCTCCTTGAAGTATTTCTTCTGGATGTATTGCGGTTTCCGGATGTATTACGTCTAGAGGTGTTCCGGCGTAATGTCATCCGCCGCCCGGATGTTCTTCTGCGTGTGGTGCCACGATTCTGACCTGGGTCACGAAACATAAAGTCTCCGAAACCACCCCGTCTTACTTCATCTGCAGCTCTTTGAATATCTTCAGCTGAAAAATCACTCATATTATTTTTGCACCTCCTTTAAGCTTGAAAAGAGAGTACGAAACTATTTGTCCAATTAACTCACTCTTCTCTTATCAAAATACGTATCGTCAGAAACAATGGAATGAGCCAAAAGCCTAAAATAAGAAAAAATGCTATTCAAACGTGACCAGAATCCAATTTCCTTCATACCAATAAAGGAAGGAGGAATTAAAAAATGGACGAGGCTGCAAGAATACCGGAATACAAGCTTTTTATTAGGCCGAATGACCTTCGGGAACTCAGAAGAGACATTTGGATTGATGAACCGATTCCTGCTCAGTTAACGATTGAAGGGAAAAGACTCGAGATTGATGTGGCCTATCGAGGATCACATATCCGCGATTTTCCGAAAAAATCATATCAGGTTTCCTTCTATAAACCCAAAAAATTCAGAGGTTCAAATCATATTCATTTAAACGCAGAATATAAAGATCCTTCAATGATCCGAAATAAACTGTCGTTTGATTTCTTTGCGGAGCTTGGGGTTTTATCACCACTATCGCGCCATATCTTTTTAATCCAAAATGGAAAATCAGAAGGGGTTTATTTGGAAATCGAATCAGTAGATGAGAATTTTTTGAAAAGAAGAAACCTTCCAAACGGAAGCATTTTTTATGCGGTCGATGGTGATGCAAACTTTTCGTTGATGAGCGATTTAGATAAGGAGACCAAAAAATCACTGGAGTTAGGGTATGAAAGAAAGGTGGGGAAACCTGAAGATGACTATTTCTTAAAGGAATTAATATTTAATATCAATACGATTGCGAATAATGAATTCGAGAAGGAAATTCAAAAATTTGTGGATATTGATAAATATCTCCGCTGGATGGCTGTAATTATTTTTACTTCAAATTATGATGGTTTCGTTCATAACTATGCGCTTTACAGGAATGGTGAAACGCGCCTTTTTGAAATCATTCCTTGGGATTATGATGCGACATGGGGAAGGGATGTTAATGGAAAGATTATGGAGCCCGATTATGTACCGATTGATGGGTTCAATACATTAACCGCCCGTATATTAAATGTAGATACCTTTCGACAACAATATCGAATGTTACTTGAAGAAATGATGAAACAGCAATTTACAGTAGAAAATATGATTTCGAAGGTGGAAAAAATGACACAATCGATTCGTCCGTTTGTCAAACAGGATCCATATAAAAAACACGATATAGATATATTTGACCAGGAATTATCGGTAATAACCAAGTATATCGAGGAAAGAAGAAAGTACTTATATAGGAAGTTAGCAATACTAGATTAAAAAAACCACCCGAATACGGATGGTCTAAAGGCTTAGATAATAGTTTCATGAATTAAATTTCTATGACTGATCTCAGTTAGTAATAAATGAATAAAGTCAGTGCAAAGTTCTAGACGGATGGCTTCGTGGTAGGCATCAATTAAAAAAGTATCTTGTAGTAGCTGCAGTGATTTCAAAACTATATCCCTCGTTTTTTAATTTTCTATGACTATTGTAAAATAAATTAAGGCTTTGTGGGGGTAAAGCGATGAAATTACACAAAATCTTCAAACTAAGATAAAAATTTTATTCAATGTGATTTTTTACCTTGCTTCATTGCAAAAATGGTCACCAAACGAAACATTTTCTAAAAAATAAGCGTCTAATCGCTATTGGAAGATAAGGAGTGTGGGAAGGAATGCTGCGGAAGGTAATTATGGTTACAGATAATGAAGAAAGTGTGAAAAATGCGGTAAGAGAAATCTTAAAGGCCAAAAATAAAGGTCATGAATATGCGCTTGATTTAACAAGAATTAAAGATAGGGAACGAAAAACAGCGATTATGAAAAGGTTGACGAGGTTTTAATCAACTAATTTAATAGAAACATAAAATTGTAAACCGGTCACTGTTGAAGAGTTTGTAAAAAAATTAATCCAGCAAATTTGAACATATGCGAAATGCATATGTTTTTTTCCTTTTTTGAAAGCGATAGAATCAGGTGTACAAGCCGAAACAAATGAATATCGCTTAAAATCAGCCCATTTTTTATTTATATTCAGAATGTCCATATCCACTTTGTCTTAATTCCATATAATTACAAGAAAACTATTTTTACAGGAATTGAGGTGCTTTCGTGAGTAAGAATGTGCTTGTGATTGCCGCTCACCCTGATGATGAAATTCTAGGGAGCGGCGGAACCATAAGAAAGTTAATTAATCTTGGCTATAAGGTAATTTCAGTTATTGCTGCTAAAGGACGGAAGGAAGAGGAAGATAACATTCAGCCATTAATGCTGGAGGCAAACAAACACTTAGGAGTAGAAGAGGTGTTATTTTTGGGATTCCCCAATTTATTATTGGAAACCATACCTCTTCACGAAATCAATAAATCTATCGAAGGACTTTTGGATAAGTATGCTCCTTCAAAGATTTTCACGCATCATTATGGTGACACCAACAGAGACCATCAAATTTTGTTTCAGGCAGTGTTAACAGCAGCTCGGCCGTTGCCTGGGAAAGATCCGATTGAAATTCTTTGTTTCGAAACTGTTTCTTCCAGTGAGTGGAGCCAGCACACGAATGATAAAGAATTTAAACCCAATTATTTTGTGGATATAACAGATACCATCGACGACAAGCTCAAATCTCTTCACCATTACGATGTAGAAATGAGACCATTCCCACATCCTCGTTCCTATGATGGAGTAAAATATTTAGCTAGGGTAAGGGGAATGACCGTTGGGGTAGAATATGCGGAAGCTTTTGAAATCATTAGGAGGGTATGGAAGTGAAAGATGAACTACAAAATGACCAATCTTTTCAGCCGACCCTTTTTCCTTACCTAATCTCTGCTATGGATCAATATTATGGGGTCAATAATCCTTATGAAGAAGAATATGAGCTAGAATGGTGGTGGCCAAACGAATCAGCAGAAATACAAAACAAAAAAATGAGGATATTAATCACAACGTTTTGGGAATATCCAGTTATCGGTGGTCTGCAAAACTACATCACTTCACTTAAAACCGGCTTGGAAAATTTAGGACATAGTGTCCATGTTATTGCACCTAACCATTTTCCGGCCGATGAAATGAAGGCATTACGCGATAGCTGTTCAGAGAAATTCACACAATTTTTTAACGATCGGTATGGAAGCTGTAATCGTAAAATACTACACAATATCAGCAAACTATACAGTTTTTATATGATGCTAAAGGATATTGATCTGGCGGAATACGATATTATTCACGCACAAGATCGATATACTGCTAATGTAATAGGAATACTAAACCAATCCTATCAAAAACCTCTTCTTTTCACACCGCATGGATTTATGACCCAAAGCAGATTAAAGTTTAACTTGATGGAAAGAGGATCGGTTGAGGAAATCTATTTTTCGGCCATTGATAAACAAGCCATTAAAAATGCCAATCAAGTAATCGTCCTTTGTGATGTCTTTCGCCCAATTCTAATAAATTTAGGCGCAGAGGAAAATAAAATAACCACTGTTTATACTGGGATTGATTTTGGTGGAGGGAAGAATCAGAAGAAAAGTAAAAAAAGCCAACGCAACACGGTAATTACCTGTGTCTCACGCCTGCGCCCCCGCAAAGGACATGGATATTTATTTAAAGCTCTCGCTCTTATTAAAGACAAGCTGAAAAATGTAGAAGTACGGATTGTAGGCGATGGTGAGATGAGAAATACGCTCGAAATGCAGGTAAGTGAGTTGAATTTAAAAAACGTATCTTTTTTAGGTTCCAGAGAAGACATACCTAAATTGTTAAGCGAATCAGACATTTTTGTTCTTCCAACCACAAGTGATACGCTGCCAATCTCATTAATCGAGGCAATGTTTGCCAATCAGGCTATTCTTACGACTAATTGTGGCGGCATTCCGGAAATCATTAAAGATAACTATTCAGGATTGATAGTTGAACCAGCTAACCCAAAGCAACTTGCTGAAAAGTTATCGCTCCTTTTACGAAAAGAATCACTTAGGAGAGAATTAGCGGGCAATGCACAGTCATTTGCGCAACAACATTTAACCTTTAGTAATATGACCCAAAGGATTGAAAAAATCTACCAATCATTTTTATGAAAGGGGGAAAAAAGTATGCAACATGATGTTCCTGCCGTTGTACTCGATCTAAGTGCAACCGGAATAGGTATTGTGCGGAGTTTAGCGAAAAAAGGGATAAAGGTATATGCGTTTGATACTAAAGGAAAATATGAAATTGGTAAAACGCGGTTTGCCACCTGTGGAATTTGCCCAAATCCAGTTAGTGAAGGAGCTGCGTTAATTCTATTTCTTACCAGAATGGCCCAAAAGTTTGGCCAAAAGGCAGTCCTGTATGCGGGGTCTGATGACTTTGTACAGTTTATTTCAAAAAACAGATTTGTTCTTTCACACTATTATCGCTTTCTATTACCTAAACACACACTAGTTGAAGCCGTATTAGATAAAAGATTAACGTATGAATTGGCCCTGAAATCAAATGTGCCATGCCCCAAAACCTACGCAATAAATAACGAAGAGCAGTTTGAGCAAATCATCCATCAAATTACCTTTCCTTGCATTTTAAAACCAGTTCATTCTTCTCATTTCCGCTCAAATATCGATCATCGTCTATATAAGAAAGCCATTGTAATAGAACAGCCTTCCCAATTGAGAGAAGAGTACCTTTTTTATCGGCCATTCGGTGAACTAATGGTCCAGGAAGTCATCCCTGGTGACGAGGATTGTATTTATTCCGTCAAGACATTTTTTGATGAACAGATGAATTTAATTGGCATATGGATGAACCAAAAATTACATCAATTCCCCCCTCATTTTGGTTCCACCGCTCTTGCCCTCAGTATTAGGGACGAAGAAGTTATTCAACTCGCTACTACCTTTCTAAAAGATATTCAATTCAAAGGCTTGGCGATTGCCGAATTTAAACGGGACCCAAGAGATGGGAAATTGAAATTTATCGAAATCAATTCAAGAATTGGTTTAACTCAAGCGTTATCGATGGCTTGTGGGGTAAATTTGGCCTACTTGTATTATTTATCCCTTACCGGGCAAAATCCAGCACCAGTGACAGTGCAGAAAGAAGGGGTCAAATGGGTTTACTTTGTCCGTGATTTTCTTTCCTTTCGCCAAAAACAAAAAAATGGGGAAATGAGGTTCTTAGAATGGGTAAAAAGTTTATCTGGAAAAAAGGTGGAGGCTCTTTTTGCTTGGAATGACCCTCTTCCGTTTGTTCGAAGTTTTGTTTCCCATTTGCGAAACTTATGGGGGAGAAAATAAGTGATGGCAGAGGAAGGTGGGAACTTTAGTTTTGAATAATATAGAAGAAATTATTAGCTGTTGGAAGCAATTTGATTGGGAAGAGAAGCTGAAAAATGTCCTTGGTAAAAAAGTAAAGTTAGTGGATGAAAGAATAGAATGCCTCAAAAATACACGGGAAAAGACAAGTATTTGGAAGTTGGTACTAACTGATGGTCAGGAATTCATTCCCATAGTCCTTAAAATATATAAACAACCACTGAAGGAAAATCATAGATTAGAAATCAGTATGTATCAAAAAGCCTATACCATTTATCATGAGTTTATGCCGCGATTATATCTGCTTGAACAGAATGTAAATGGTAATGAAACATGGATGTTCACCGAATGTTTGAAGCCGATACGAGGACAAATAAAATTAGCTCCAAAACATTTGGAACGAATTATCCCAACCGTGGCAAAATTTCATGCCCTAACCTTTGATCATCGATTTTTGCAGCATGCGGATCTTTTTGACGCCTCTCTTCCACATTTTGATTCTGAGGAGAAGGTAAAGGAAAGGACTAAAGGAATCAATAAAGCAAAGGAGAACCTGGATCTGGCAATGAAAGATCCAAACTTAAGAGAATTGGTGGCACCAAGGTATAAAATGATCAAAAAAATATTAAAAAAAGGACCTGTGTTTTTTCCTGAAATTACGGAATCTGGACAATGTCTTATCCACGGTGACCTTCATGTCCACAATATTTGCTGTGAAAATGCCAATGATGAGGAGGAGAATTGGAAAGTCTCTTTGATTGATTGGGAGTCTGCGAAGCATTATCCATGCTGGTATGATTTGGTCGTTCTAGTCGAATTATTAATTGATTTTCGTTCGGATTGGCAACAAAGGGAAGAGGAGATTCGAAGTCAATGTGTGCAGGTTTATTGCCAAGAAATGCTGAAATATGGAATAACCTTCAATGAGGATCCACTGAGATTACTAAAAAAGGCGTATTTACAGAGAACTCTAGAAAAAAAGCTTTCTAGTCATTTGCAAAAAGTGCTGGATGGTGGAAAGAGCACACTTCTCAAGAGATACCTTGAGAAAATTGAGGTTTGGGGAAAAGAACTCGGGTTATATTAGAGCAGTCTCCAAGATTTAAATAAAACAAAGGGGTTTAAAATTTCGAAATAGAAGGAGATTAAAATGAATGATTTTGAAAAAATAGTAGCCAAGAATAAAGGCGCTGTAACCCTTCAAGATCTGAGCGGTTACACAATGATTGGGAAGGGTGCTGATGGATCCATCTTTCAATTGACACCTAAGAAGTGCGTCAAAATTTTTGTTAATGAAGACACACAAAAAAAGGAATTAAATGCATTGCAATTAGGACAATCGTCACCTATTATTCCTAAATTATATGAATATGGTGAAAACTATATAGTGATGGAGTTTGTAAATGGTTATAATCTTAAGCATTATCTAAAAAGAGAAAAAAATCTTTCAGAGGCAATCGTAGGAAAAATTTTATCGATGCTGGATGAAATGAAAACTGTAGGTTTTACGAGATTAGATATTGAAGTTCGCCACATTTTTTTCAATGAGCTGGGGGAGATAAAAATAATCGACCTCAAGAGGGCATTTAATACAGACAGGGCTGTCCCTGCCAAATTGTTATCTGGATTAAAAAAACTTGGTTATTCAGATGAGTTTTTGCAACATGTGAACAAGCTTAGCCCATCCAAATATAAGGAATGGAAAAACCTAGGGAATGAATAAGGTGGCACTTGAAAAGGTTTGGTAGAGGTTCCAAGAAGGCGGTGGTTAAATGATCCACTGTCTTTTAAAATTGATTATCTATTGATGGATCAACTAATGAACTATAATCAATTCCTTCTATTATTTCAGCTAGAATTATTATTAATTATTTTTGGCAAAATGGAAAACATTACACATTGAACCCTATTGTCTACCATGATAAGATAGTACTCGTTGACAGCAAAAACGAGTGGTTAATAAATACTCCATGCGGTGCTGTTAATTGAAGTTGAATTGGAAAAAACTTTACATTGAACTTATAGTAACTTACATGTTATTATAGGAAAGTTCTCTTCGGACGAGTTACACATTGAGTGTTAAAAATTAGTGTTGACTTAAATAGAGAAATAATAGTATAATAGTTTTTGTCGCTTCTTTGGAAAGTGAATTTGTTCTTTGAAAACTAA
>NZ_NUOW01000064.1:0-3479 GCF_002584635.1 Bacillus sp. AFS031507 | reverse complement strand
TAGGCATGACGAAGGAATGAGAGGGCGATTGACCCGTTGAGACATGGGAGGGAAAGCCTCCAGGGGCGGCGTGGAGATGTACATTATATGGTAAAATATGGAGTGGTAGCTGACTCCTTTATTTATCTATGCCTTCACGAAGCCAAAGTGATCTGAACTCATTTCAATTACCCGTAAATCCAATTACAAGGGTTATGGAATCCTGCGAATAAGTGAGCATTCAAAAGTTATTCGTATCAAACTGAGGGAGTTGAAGAAGAGGATAGCTTACCCATTGATCTTTATTTCGCATTTGACCCATAAATATGTAGTAATTGTAAAAAACCACCTTATCTAGGTAGTCATTAATAGACACTCAAACAGATATATGTTTTAGTGATTATTTCCTAAATATAATTTGTTCCTTTCTAATAAAAGTACCTTGTTCTGAATTTTAGGATAAGGTGAAGAGTAACACATTCCTTCATATTGCTTCATAATGGTTTTATAGAAGTAAAATACATGCGCATAAACCAGTAATTAACATATGTTATTGGTAACAACTGGTTTAGGAGTGAATTATGTGTACTACTATAATAATTTTCCGTATATGAATCGCTTCCTTAATTATTCTAACTATGGTATTGATTTTATTCATTTTTCAAATAGAAATTTACTTAACAAATATCCAACTAGGGTTACAACTAATAATATTGCATCGAGTAGTTTAAATAGGGTCAGAACTATCTTTTCTAAAGAGGAAGCATCAGCAATAGCTTTACTTTTAGGTATTGACTTTACTAAAAGTAAGTTTGATTTAGATGAGTTTTGGATGGGAGTAAATACTGAACTTGAACACGGGAAACAATCCAGCCAAACTAATGTTACTGGTGATGACCCTCTAATTACCGGGAAAATTGCATTGGCTCATCTTAACGAGTTTCCTGATTATTATAAAAGATTAAAAGTTCTTGAGGAGGAAGCAAAAGCATATTGGAACAAATAATTACCCCATTAGAAAATGTGAATCGTGCATAATTAATTTCATCAATACAATGGATTTGATTGTGAAGAGTTACACTTAAACAAACGGGTGCGTCCTTCAATAATGAAGGTTCGCTTTTTTCTTATTCAGGTAACAGAGGTTAGTTTGAATAGAGTAATAGCTTCTTTAAGTCGCATATGACACATCGTGAAATATGTAAGAAGTTAGAAAAGTAAAAAAAGATTGAAAAGTTGCATCAATTATATTTAACATCTTAATCTCCGAATTCGGAAAGGAAGACATCACTGACTTCGGAAGAATCGTAGCTCAGATACCAGCGACTTCTAACAATACAATGATCGCAACAAGTGAACATTCACAAACAATATTCGTCTCGAAGCCGGTGTTGCGTTGAAATTTTTGTTTAGTAACTGGATTTTACAATTTCATAAAATGGGTTCTGTGAAATAGAAACTGTTTTGATCGTCGGATTAAGTTGGATGCCTTGTTGTTATAAGTTTTGTTCGCTGCGTATTTTCTTGAGTAATGCCCGGCAGCCGACTGAAATAAGACGATAGGTTTCATCAAAATCACCTGTGAAAAATGGGTCGGGGACATTCTTCTTGTATTTGGTCAGGTCAAGCATCCTAATGATCTTTGGATGATTAGGCTTGCCGGTTATTCTGTAAATATTTTTTATGTTGCTTTCGTCCATACCGATTATATAGTCGAACTTCCAAAAGTCTTCTTTCTTTAGGTGGCGTCCAACAAGCCCATCAGAAGAGATATTGTATTTCTTTAGAATATCGAGAGTTCCTTCGTGCGGAGGGAAGCCGATTTGCCATGAACTGGTTGCAGCGGAATCAACAGCGATTTTGTTAGGCAAATTTTCTTTTTTGACTGAGTCGCGAAACAAAGCTTCAGCCATCGGTGAACGGCAAATATTCCCCAAGCATACAAATAAAACGTTGATCATGTACTTTGCCCCTTTTAATTTATCTTATTTTTTTTGCATTTTAATAGTCTTATTTGAAATGAATTATGTATATACAAAATAGTGGATTGGACAGGTGTGTTGTTTTTCACACCTCCATCAATTATTGGTGTCTTTTAATACAGAGCTGCTCCAATGATGATTAAAAGGATAAACACGACGATTAGAGCAAAGCCAGCTCCGTATCCACCATTTGCCACGTACAGAGCCTCCTTCCATTCGTAATTACAAAGTATGTACAAAACAGAAATATGGAACGGCACCATTGTATAAATAGTTCATCTAATAGCGAATAGCCCTTTTGTCTTATTCATATTAATCTATTTTTTCTATTAATTTATAATTAAGAATTCATTAATATAGAAAATGCATTCATTTATCGTGCTACATTGTATTTAAATAAAATTGAAGGTTATTTTAACTTTAAGTAGTTTGTTTTCGGAAAAAATGGAGGCATCTATATGTCATATTTAATAAGTTTATTTGAACAACGTAGTGATGAAGCCCCATGTAAGGTTCTTACAGTATTAATTTAAAGGATGTGAAGTATTTTATATAATCTATCGGGTGCTTAAGTTGAAGATGGAGTTTCGCTGAAAAGGACCAAGTTAAGATCTAAAAGTTGTTTTTTAATTTAAAAATGCAGAGATGTAATGTATACATTACTGTTGTTTATAGGAGGACAGATCAATGAATACACGAGAAATCAAGGTCCAAAAACAAGGCTGGATTCCTAAAAAGGAACGTATATGGGTAATCGTGGCGATTATTATCGCTGCTTCGATAATCCTTTGGGAACTTAAGGGACTATTACAGCTTTCATTAACCACTCTGCACAGCAGGCAGTTCGAACATACATTTAAAGGGTTGGGCTCCAATGCAAGAATTGCCTTATTTTTTGTACTTGCTTATTATGCGCTTCTTCGTGTTATTAGGCTTCGTAAATTGAAAGGTCAAGGCAAGGTGAAAAAATGGTTGTCCACTTTGCTGCGCTTTTCCCGAAGATGGCATACTCCAGCAGCGATTATCGCCATTGCTTTTATTATCGTGCATACGGTAGCTGTCTTTATGCACGGCTTCAAATTTGATTTTAATAATATAAGTGGATTGCTTTCCTTGCTAGTCCTGCTTCCAGTTCCTATATCGGGACTATTTCGATATCAGAGGATTGACCGGAAGTGGCATTTGCGGTCTGGTGTTGCTTTTTCAATTCTATTTTTAATTCATTCTTTTTTATAACCAACATGTTATAAGCCGTGGGGCAGTATACTTGAATAAAGGGATAAAAAGAATGCAATAGTTTTCATTTTACTAAAAAACTGTAAGCTTTAAAAACTAAGCATTCTTATTATATAAACAATGACATGAATGTAGGCTTTTTTTCATACTATATTTTGGGGGTGGAAAAATGCCAAGAGTAAATTACCGAAGTTCGGACGTCGACTTAATGGCAAGGATGATGAGAGCAGAAGCTGAAGGTGAAGGACAACAGGGAATGTTATATGTTGGAAATGTAATTGT
>NZ_NUOW01000063.1:0-3194 GCF_002584635.1 Bacillus sp. AFS031507 | reverse complement strand
TAGTTAACTTTAATTTTGAATGTTGTCTTATTCGTAGGATTTCAAATATGTACGGAGTACCAGGTTTCTTCAACAAAAGGGCACTGTGACCCATCAGTTTAGCATAACTGGCCTCCACCCCTTGGATAGGCATGACGAAGGAATGAGAGGGCACTTGACCCGTTGAGACATGGGNNCTCCAGGGGCGGCGTGGAGATGTACATTATATGGTAATATATGGAGTAATAGCTAACTCCTTTATTTAACTATGCCTTCACGAAGCCAAATGATATGGATTCATTCCAATTACCCGTCATTCTATTTATAAGGGTTATGAAATCCTGCGAATAAGTGAGCATTCAAGAGATATTCGTATCAAACTGAGGGAGTTGAAGAACTATTTGAGTTTTGGGAGCTGACTTTTTAATGTTAAAAGATCTTTGTAAATGTGAATTTACTAATTCATTTAAAATCGAAGCTGATTTTGTGGCAGATCCAATATGGTGCAACCAATGTGGCTGGAATCTTGATTTTGAAACTTTCCGATAACAGACAATCTTAAAGCAGAGTTAGATCAATGGACTGGTCTATATAAGAAAATCTCAATTAATGAACATAATTCAATTGGGCAACATCTTACTGAAAAAGTAAAAGAAGAACTAGGTACCGAATATATAATCGTATTCATTCCTGACCGTTGATTGAGCTAACGGGCAGCAATAGTGTGGAAAAGCAGCGGTTGTCCGCTGCCTTTCATTTTTATTAGAAATATTTTCTATAAAATTCTCTTCTAAGATTCCCGCTTAACTGAGCATAAATCCTAGTGGTCTCGCTCTTTTCGTGCCCTAGTAGACTCTGAATAACATCAATTGGAGCTCCATTGTTCAATAAGTGTGTGGCATAGCTGTGGCGTAGTTGGTGCGGATGAATTATTTTGTTGATCTCAGCCCGTTTTGAAATTCGCTTTTTAATATTTCTCATCTGTGCAATGCTCATTTTATGTGGGTACCGTTCAGTTACAAAAATAGCTGGATCTTTATCCTGCCGTAGGTCTAGGTATCGTTTTAACCAAATTTCACAACGTATATTAAAATAAACTTCCCTTTCTTTGTCTCCTTTTCCAATTACTATTGCTGAAAGATTAGACCAATTAATGGAATTCTTTTCAAGTGAAACAATTTCACCTATTCTACAACCCGTTGAAAACATAAATTCAAATAACGCCTTTTCCTTTGGAGTAAAGCACGCTTCTCTCAAATGTTCAATTTCCCTTTCTGTTAAAAATTTTGGAATTCGTTTTCCTTGTTTGGGTTCTTTAATTTTAGCTGCTGGATTCTTTGAAATATGTCCTTCTTCGTGTGACCAGCGAAATATCGATTTAATAAATTGAATTCGATGAGATAAACTGGATGGCTTTAAGTGTTCGCTGGACTTTGCTAAGTATACTTTCAACTGATCTGTCGTCATTGATTCAATACTTACATCGTCAAAATGTTTAATGAGTTACTTTGATTGGAGTCTATAGGCTTTTAGTGTTTGTGGAGTGAACCCTTGAATTTTTTATCCGATTCGTAAAGTTCCCAGGCTTTTGATACCAGCAAAGTAAATCCCTCCTTATATTAGAGGAATTATTACCTTGATTATAGAAATAAAAACGTTGGGATATTGAACTATCGGGGCAGTTTACTTCAATAAGCAGGTTCTGATGAAATGTTTGAGGAACTAGTATTTAACAAACTTTAAGAAGGTGATTTAGTGATTTTCAAAACTAAAGAAGGTGATTTTATTAAATTCGAACAATTAGTTAGTTCAATTAATTCAATTCCACAAAAACAACAAACCTTGTTAATTGGAATAGATGGGTGTGGGGGTTCAGGAAAAAGTACATTAGCAAATAAATTGAAGGATGAATTTTCTAATGTAACTGTTGTACATATGGATGATTTTTATTTACCATCCTCACAACTAATAAAAACACATCCAGAGAAAAAAAACATAGGTGCAGATTTTGATTGGAAACGTGTGTTAAATCAAGTTCTTGAACCTATAAGTCAAAACAGAGAGGGACGTTATCAGAGATATGATTGGGAGACGGATGATATAGCAGAATGGCATACTGTTCCAATCGGAGGAATTGTCATTATAGAAGGTGTTTATTCCATTCGTAATGAATTAGCAAATAAATATGATTTTACAATATGGGTTGATTGTCCACGAGAGATAAGGCTTTCACGAGGTCTTGAAAGAGATGGGGAAGAGGCTCGTTTTATATGGGAAAATAATTGGATGATTTCAGAGGACATTTATGTTGAAAACCAAAAACCTTTTGAAAGAGTAGACCTCATTGTTAATGGAACTAAATAAATATCTTCTTCAACAAACGGGTGCATTACTTAAAGTTCCGGCTGCCGTTTCAGCCGGCTTTTTCTTATTCAACTAAAGAAGCAGGTTAGTGGAAGAAGAAATAGTAATAATTGGGTTTATTGAGAGGAATATTAAAAAAGATTGTTATAGATGCGAGGGATATATGTATATCGGTCAGTTTTTAAATTAAAAGAGGAGGAGAGTAATGGACAGGTTTCAAAAAATAGAAAAGACCTATAACTACCTCCGAAAGTTGTGGTTCGATTACTGGACTAAAGATGTGGTTTTTACATATCAGTGGTGGTTTGAAATTTTTGTTGTTATTTTTCCATTGTTTTTATGGTGGAGATTTGTCGATAAAACTCGGTTAAAAGAAATAAGTCTGGTTGGGCTGATTACAGCAGGAATTGCTTTCATTTTGGACCAAATTGGTACATCTCTAGGTTTTTGGATATATCCATATACTTTAACGCCATTAGAAAGAGATGAGTTTACCCCTGCTGATTTATCTATTGTTCCCTTTATTTACTCGATGATTTATCAGAGATTTCCTACGTGGAAAAAATACATATTAGCAATTATAACCTATGCGTTTTTTGCTTCATATATAGGAGAAAATATCTTTCAATGGCTTGGGATATACAAAATCATTAAATGGAATCACTTATACTCTGTCCCTTTTTATATATTAATTGGAATATTTGTAAAAGTGGTTCTTCAAAAAGTTAATTCAATTGAGTCACATTCCAAAGGCAAAGAATAAATATTACTTCCTTCACTAACGGGTGCGATGCTTCAACAACGAAGGATCGCTTTTCTTCTTCAAGTAACGGGGCAGCATTCCTGTAATG
>NZ_NUOW01000062.1:0-18313 GCF_002584635.1 Bacillus sp. AFS031507 | reverse complement strand
CTGAGGGAGTTGAAGAAGGATTGACTCCAAATAAATAATTTTAAGTATGGTGAATTATTAAACTAGCTGTATTTTCCTTTTTAAACAAAAAAGGTTTAATATCAGAATCTGATATTAAACCTTTTAATTTGACATTATATACAGTTTTTAATGTAGCTCTCTGAATTTCGCTGGTGTCATACCCACCTTTTTCTTAAAAACCATTCCAAAATAACTAACGTCTTCATATCCGCACAATTTACTAATATTCTTTATTTTCTCTTTTCTATCTTGAATTAGTAAAGTTCTTGCCTTCGCAAGCCGAACATCCGTAATATATTCAAATATTGAAAAACCATTAACTTTTTTAAATAACTGGCAAAGGTACTCTTTTGACAAATGGACCTTCTCTGCTAATTCTGATAATACAATTGGTTCCATATAATATTGATTTATATAGTCCATAACTAAATGAACTTTATTACTTTGATTTTGGATAGACTTTTCATTTTGAATGGTTGTAGATTTTAAAAATTCCAGCAAGAAATCATAAAGTATTCTTGAATAATCATACATTTCCATTGGATTATCCTGGGTATAGATAAAAATTAATTCTTTTATATATTTTTCTACTTTATCATTGTTAAGTTTATAAATACCTGATTGTTCAATTCCGATCCTATCAAAAAAATCTTTTGTCCCATACCCAGAAAAAAGTAAGAAATGAACTATCCATTCATTACTAAGTCCGTAGTATCTATGACCGACACCAGGAAAGAACAAAATTCCATTGCCTTCTTCTACGACATACTGTTTTTCGTTTATTTCAAGTACACCTTTTCCTTTTACAGTATGAATCCATTGGAAAAATGGTAAACCGGAAGGTCTGTTAATATATTCCTGCCTATGATTTAAACCTACAGCGGAAAGCACAAAGGGAAGTTGTACAGTTTGTTCAGTATATTTTGTAAAGAAAACCTTTTTCAACATTCAACAAAACCCCAATATATCTTAATATTTTCATATGTTTTTTATTATATTTAGATTTATTCTGCTTATTTTATCCCTTATCATATTAATATAATCTCATTATGAAAGGGGCTTCATTTTATGTCAACTATACCTCACATAAAAAATTACAATAATATACCAACATTATATGTCCATGACGAGCCATTCATTGCGTTAGCAGGGGAAATCCATAACTCTAGCGCTTCAAATCTGGAATATATGAAGAAAGAAGTATGGTCAAAAATAAAAACACTAAATATTAATTCAGTTATTGTTCCTGTTTATTGGGAGTTAATCGAGCCCGAAGAAAATCAGTTTGACTTTTCTCTAGTCGAAGGGCTCATTAATCAGGCGCGTGAAAATAATATGAATCTTATTTTCCTCTGGTTTGGCTTATGGAAAAATGCAGAATCATTTTATGTACCACATTGGATGAAAAGAGATACAAAAACTTATTTTCGTGCCTGTAAAGCCACCGGTGAAGCTTTAAATACGATTTCACCCTTATGTGAAGCCGCAATAGAAAAAGATGCCCACGCATTTTATCATTTGATGAATTTTATCAAATCAGTAGATTCTGAAGAAAACACCGTTATTGTCATACAGGTTGAAAACGAGATCGGACTCTTAGGAACAGATCGAGATTATTCTCAAGTAGCAAATGAAGCTTTTTTAAATGAAATACCTGAATCTGTGGCTAAAGAATTCAGTGTTTCTGGAACTTGGGAAGAAGCATTTGGCTTCGATGCAGGCGAATACTTTATGGCATATTATTTTTCATCTGCAGTTGAAAGAATCACTCAGCGTGGACAAAACGCATATCCGCTTCCTTGTTACGCCAATGCGTGGTTAGAACAATTTCCTTGGAATGCCGGAAGCTATCCAAGTGGCGGTCCAGTCATGAAAATGCATAAAATGTGGAAGTTAATGGCACCATCACTTTTTTGTCTTGCACCAGATATTTATGTTCCATATGTACCTAATGTAATGGACGAATATAGTCAGAATGGAAACCCCTTATTTATTCCAGAGGTCCGAGGTGATGCGGTATCAGCTACATATGCTCTATATGCCGTTGGCGGATGTAACGCTATTTGTTATTCACCTTTTGGTATCGAGGACCTTATGAAGAATCCAGAAAACATTGAAAAGCCACCACTTGAAGTCATGCTCGCATTAAATATCGACCCATCAGCATTTGATCTTGAAGGAAGTGCAGCGTATCTTGCCAAAAGCTATTCCATTATTGAAAATATCAAACCCCTTTACTTTGAATATAGAAATTCCAGTCATTTGCAGAGTTTTGTAAAGAGAAATGAACATGACTTTGGTAAACTGCTGCATTTTGACAAATACGATATTCTTGTTTCATATTCTCCAAAATTACAATATAAGCCAACATCAGGAGGTATAATTCTTGAGACTTCAGAAAGTGAATTCATTGTTATTGGAACGATGATAAACATTAAATTTTTAGCAAAACCCGGAAGGAATAAAAAAGTTGAATTTCTTAGACTAGAAGAAGGAGAATTTCAAAATGGAAAATGGAAAGCTGGACGTGTATTAAACGGGGATGAAAAAATGATGTTGAAATTGAAAGATATGCCATCAGCTTATAAAATTCATTTATATGAGTATTAAGAATAACATTGAGACCTATTGAAAGAATTCAACCAGCTATTGAAATATAAATGAAGCCGTTAGGATTATATTTTTAACGGTTTTTTCTGTTATAAAAGATTGTGAAGAAATGTACTTACACTAACGGGTGCGATTGTTCAATAAAAGCAGTCGCTTTTTCACTAATGAGCAGGTTAGTTGAAGAAGAAATTATTCGTAAAATCGATTTAATACAAATGAGATTTTATTATATATAGGAGAGATAAAATTGATTTCATTTTTTAGAAAACAGTTTCTTGAAGATAGAATTAAACCTATACTGTTTTTACAGTTAATATTAGTAATCTGTGTAATCATTGTTTATTTACACACTTTTAATAGGATTGATTATTTCTATTCTGGGATTTTGAACATAATAGTAGGAGTAATTTTTTTATTAAATGGTATTGAGATTTACATTCTCAAAAAAAGTGGTTATTTTCTCTGGCTAATCTTATCTTTACTTTTTTTGTGATGGCATCCGAGAAGCGGTTCTTCAACTAACGGGTTGCTTGAGAGAAAGGTCTGAGTTGTCTTTTAGGCAGCTTTTCTTGTTTCACTAACGGTGCAGGTTAGTTCAACAAGAGTAATTAAGAATTTTGTTTTATTAGTGGGAAATTTTCTCACTTTTTTATTTTTAATTGACACAGAATATTGGCTTGATTATAGTAGTAATACATATTACTACTACAGGGAGGTCCCTATGGAACATTTATTTGAGCAGTTTGAAGAGATTGGTTATTCAAAAAATGAAGCAAAGGCTTATATGGCATTACTTAAGGAGCCTGCTATAAATGGTTATGAAATCAGTAAAAAAAGTGGTGTACCACGCTCAATGGTTTATTCAGTCATTGCAAAATTAGTAGCGAAAGAAGCAATCATAGAGCTCCGAACAGATCCACCAACCTATACTCCTGTGCCAGTAAAAGAACTGATCAGGAATCGAAAAAGACAAACAGAGGAGACACTTAGTTATTTGGAAAAAGAGTTGCAAGTAATTGAAAAACCTGTAGAAGTGAATGTGATTAAGCATATTGAAGGGAGAACGAAAATCATTAATGCCATGCAAAAATTAATGCTGGCATCAAATGAAGAGATATGGCTTTCTGCATGGGAAGAGGAACTAAAGGAATTAAGTCATTCAGCCATAGAACAAGGTAAAAAAGGAATTCAGTTGTATTCAATGCTATTTACAGATCAAGAGACTGACTCTTTCGGAAAAACGTTTTACCATCGTCGAGACACGGCTTCCATTGAAGAAAGTAGAATGAGTAAAAGATTAACGATTGTTATTCAGGATAATCAAGAAGTGCTGATCGCGGGCTTTGTTAATGGTCAAATACCTCAAGCTATTCAAACTGCTGAACCAATGTTAGTTCTGCTGGCAAAAGAATATATTCGGCACGATATGATGATGAAAGTTGTGAGCGACAAAGTAGGAAATGACATGCTTAATTCATTATGGCGCGGTGATGATCTATTGACCTATATTGTTAGGAATGTAAAGAATTAAGGAGTTGTTTTATGTATATTGAAGTTTTTTTAGTTGGTGTTTTAGCAGCTTTATCACCTGGACCCGATTTTGTAGTAGTAATGAAAAATAGTTTAGGGATAGGAAGAAAATATGGAATAGCTACAGCATTGGGCATTGCCAGTGCATTGATTGTTCATATAACCTATACAATTTTAGGTTTTACCATAATATTAGAAAAATCACCTGTTATTTTTAATGTAATTAAAATTATTGGTGCTGCTTACTTGCTATGGTTAGGTTGGCAAGGAATTCGGTCAAAAGCTCAATCAGAAAGTTTACAAGATATAGGTATACAGCGATTATTGAAACCATCTACTATACTGGGCTTTCGTGAAGGATTTTTATGTAATGTATTAAATCCCAAATCAGCATTATTCTTCTTAAGTGTATTTTCTCAATTTATCGGAAACAACACTCCAAATTGGCTGCGTTGGATATATGGTGGAGAAATCATACTTGCGGTGGGGCTTTGGTTTATTTTATTAGCGATACTTATTTCAAATAACTATTTTAAAAAAATGTATCAACAGTATATGCATTGGTTTGACCGTGGACTTGGTATTATCTTAATTATTTTTTCCGTTACTATCGGGATAACTACAGTTTAAGATAAAGGGAGATGTTCAAATAGTGACTTGAATTATATATTGAGAATAGTTATATAAAAGAATGTGAAGCACAAATTGTTTCAGTAAATGACAAATTTGTTGTATTTGAACAAACGATTTTTTATCCAGGTGGCGGTGGACAACCTTGTGATAAAGGGTTTATTAAGCAGGGTGATGAAATCTACGAAGTAATAAAAGTAAAAAAAGTAGATGGTGAAATTATTCATGAACTAGCCCGACCGGTGCAAGATACACAACAAGCAGTTATTATGCAAATCGACTGGTCTTGGCGTTTTCAAAATATGCGTTATCACACGTTATTGCAGGCTATTTATATCAGCATTACAATGCTTTCGCTACAAGTAGTCAAATTGAAACGGACCATGCAAGATTAGAACTAGCTTTTTCTCCTGAGATAATTGAAAAAATACCATTTGAGCAGTTAGAACAATCCATAAAAAAGTTACTAATACAGCCTCATAATGTTCACACGAAAACAATAAGTAGAAGAGAAGCAGAGCAAAAAGAAGGAACCATTAAAACTATTATTAACTTACTTCCAACTTCTCTTAACGAAATTCGAATCGTTCAAATTAATGACATTGATGAGCAAGCATGTGGGGGAACCCATGTCAGCAACACAGCTGAGATTGGAGACTTCTCGATTATTAAAATTCAAAATAAAGGTGCTGCGAAAAAGAGATTAAAAATACAGCTTAATTAAAAGTAAATAAGTCGAATCAGTAGGTTTTATTAACTATGCTTATTAGAAATTTTATTATTATATTTCGACATATAGATACAAAGGATTTGATTTTATGAAACTTAACAGTTTAATTTCAACGCCGTTATATGTTCAATTAATTCAAAGAATAAAGGAAGCAATTGAAAAAAGTTTTAACTGGTTGATTGAACTAACGAGACGCTTAACAATCACGTCACGGTTAGACATAAGAACTCGAAGTTCTTCAAATGATTCAGAAGTCGGACGAACGAAGGAATAGTAACCATTCTTCACCATATCAGTGATAACTAGTGCATCTTTATTATCGCTTTTGGACTGGGTATTATCTCGGTTCTCTTTATTCCTTTTTACATGGTACGGATTTACTGTTACTACATCAATATTCTGTTCGAAAAGCCATTTTGATAGATTAATCCAGTAATGTCCCTTAGGTTCCATGCCGACCAAAGCTGTATCTAAGTTATTTGTCCTTTTTAGTTTGTTAATCCATTGCAATAAGATAGTAAATCCATCTTCGTTATTTTCATATGTAAGAGGACTGCCGACTACAATTCCACGGAAATTCACTGCTCGAGCGACGTGAAATTGTTGAGCGATGTCTACACCAACAACGAGGTGTTTNNTATTAGTTGATTTTGTTTGTCTTTAAACACTTATATTCAGGAGTTAAGTGAGGTGACTGGACACAATCATTGGTTCTTTCGATACTCTGAAGGAGTACACTTTTTAATTTTCTTGAATGTTTTTGAAAATAGGAGTACATCATTATATCCCACTGAACGGGAAATATCCCCAATTTTAAGCGTAGAATCCGTTAGCAGAAAACATGCTTTCTCTATTCTTAAACTTAATAAAAACTCTTGCGGCGATTTATTGAGATATTGCTTAAATAAACGATGAAGATATGAACGGTCAATTGAAATATATTTAGCGATATCATTTACTGTAATGTAATGCGTGTAATTTTGTTCAATAAAGAGTATCGCATCTTCGATATACTTTTGCTTTTTTACCTCAATGGTGACTCCACGATTCGGAAAGAGTTCACACAATATATATATAAATTCATAAAGCTTTGAAGTTAATAGCAAGCCTTTATTAGACGATAGCGTTGATGCCATTATGATACTATCCATACATTGGTTTAGTTTATTGTCATGATCGAACGTAAAAATCGGTTGATCCATAGATAAACTTGATCTGTTTAAATATTCCTTTGCTTTTACTCCACTGAAACCAATCCATTTATATTCCCATGGATCCTCAACATCTGCTTCATAATAAATTAAAATGTTTGGCTCAATTAAGAATGCTTCATTTTTTCCTAGATGATAGATTTTATCATGTACTTTAAAAATCCCTTTTCCTTTTAAAATATAGTGAATTATGTATCCGCTTCGTATCGCTGGACCATAAGAATATTTACTTATACAAGCTTCTCTACCGCATGTGTACAAATTTAGATCTAAATTGTTATGAGAAGGATTGGAAAAGTTTAAAATCATTGTGTCACCTCTAATTGAAAATGTTTGCAAGTTATCACATCGTTCCATATTCAGTCTACATAATACCATATAAATATCTAATTAAAACTATTAAAATGAACCCATAAGCATTAAGTGAAACAACATATTTCAATAAACAGTATAAGGTGGAGTTACACATTGTTTTCGTTGAAATAATTGATGCTTACTTATGTGGGGGAGGTCGTTATGACTATTTACATCGATGATGAACAACTTTTATTTCATTTGCAAGGAAAAAACTCGAGTTATGTTATGCAGGTTATACGAGATGGCTATTTAGCTCACTTATACTGGGGGAAGAGTGTTCACAAATATCGCGGAAACAACAAAATTATCTTTATGGATCGAGTTTTTTCTCCTAATCCAGATGCGTCAGATCGAACATTTTCGCTAGATACGCTACCTCAGGAGTATCCAGCATATGGAAATGGTGACTTTAGAACTCCATCTTATCAAATACACTTAGAGAATGGCTCTACCTTGACCGACCTTCGTTATAAGGAATACCGAGTGAATAAAGGTAAGCCAAAATTGAAAGGGTTACCATCCACTTATGTAGAGGATGAAAATGAGACGGAAACACTAGAAATCATCATGGAAGATAAATTGCTGGGACTGACTGTTACGTTAACATATAGTTTGTATGAAGATCGAGATGTTATCACTAGATCTGTTCAGTTTGATAATCAAGGATCACAAAATTTAAAAATGCTTCGAGCTCTAAGTGCAAATGTTGATTTTCCTGATGATGAATATGAATTAATCACATTGTATGGTGCTCATAGTAATGAGAAAAATATTGAGAGACGTAAAATTGTACCAGGGATTCAAATGGTTGATAGTTGCCGGGGAGCTAGCAGTCCTCAACAAGCGCCGTTTTTGGCATTAGTAAGAAAAGGGACTGATGAAGATCAAGGTGAAGTGTATGCGTTTAACCTTGTGTATAGCGGGAATTTTACAGCACAAGTTCAAGTGGATCCATATCGCAATACAAGAGTATCTATAGGGATTAATCCTTTCGATTTCTCATGGTTATTAGAGCCGGGGGAAACCTTTCAAACGCCTGAAATTGTAATGGTTTACACAGAAAAAGGATTAGGCGATATGTCCAGAATTTATCACGAATTGTATAGTAAAAGACTATGTCGTGGATTATTTCGGGACAAGGTACGTCCAATACTAATTAATAATTGGGAAGCCACTTATTTTGATTTTAATAAAGAAAAAATTGAACAAATTGCCAATGAAGCAAAACAAGTAGGAATAGAACTATTTGTATTAGATGATGGATGGTTTGGAAAACGTGATGACAGCAAAAGCTCGTTAGGGGATTGGGTAGTCAATCAGCGTAAACTTCCGAATGGTTTAGTAGATCTTGCAAACCGCGTTCGTAGTCTTGGTATGGAGTTTGGTATATGGTTTGAACCAGAAATGGTTTCTATTGATAGTGAATTATATAGAAATCATCCAGATTGGTGTTTACATGTACCAGGTCGCCCACATACGTTAGGGAGAAATCAACTCATTTTGGATTTATCGAGGCTGGAAGTCTGTGATTACGTAATTAAAGCGTTGTCAGATATTTTATCGAGTGCTCCGATAACCTATGTAAAATGGGATATGAATCGTCATATGACGGATATAGGGTCAATAGCGTTACAACCCGAACGACAGCGTGAAACGGCTCACCGCTATATGTTAGGACTATACAAAATAATGGAAGAAATTACAACAAAATTTCCTAATATATTGTTTGAGAGTTGTTCGAGTGGTGGAGGTCGCTTTGACGCAGGGATGCTTTATTATATGCCGCAAACATGGACAAGCGATAACACAGATGCGATGTGTCGTTTGAAAATTCAATATGGTACAAGTCTTGTTTATCCACCGATTACAATGGGGGCGCACGTTTCATCTGTCCCAAATCATCAAGTTGGAAGAATTACTTCACTTGAGACAAGAGGGTATGTCGCCATGGCTGGGAATTTCGGTTATGAGCTAGACTTAACAAAATTAACAGAGGAAGAAAAAGAAGTAGTTAAACAACAAATTGCTTTGTATAAAGAGATTCGACCACTTATTCAATTTGGTAGATTTTATAGAATATTTAATCCCTTTGATGGGAATGAAGCTGCATGGAACTTTGTTTCTGAAGATCAATCAGAAGTAGCAGCTAGTTATTTCAAAGTATTATCTCAACCAGCAGCTCCTCTTCGAACTATAAAACTTAAAGGGGTACATCCAGATTATGTTTATCAAAATGTGGAGACAGGAGAGTTGTTTGGAGGAGATGAGTTGATGAATGTTGGTATTACACTACCAAGTATCAAGCAAGACTTTTTAAGTATGTTCTGGAGATTTAAAAAGTATAGTATCTAAACAGTACAAGTAAATAATATTTATGCCGTATTTTCTACCATACATGGTTGCTCTGGTCCATAATTATATATTTTAAAAATCTTCCATATTGTTAAAATTTAGGAACAGATTGTAGTAGTCTTATATGTTAATTTGCTTTTGTAAATTAAGCTATTAATAAGTTCCACATTTTTGTTATTTCCCAATTATGAGATTTTTTTATGGTGTTAAACAGTTTTGTAAAAAAGTAATTAAAGAATTTAAAATAGAACATTTTTGTAGGAGAGTGGGATGTTTTTTGAGGAATCCTTATAAAATGACCTATCATATAGAGCCAGATAGGGGTCTGATGAATGATCCAAATGGTTTAATTTGGTTCAAAGGTAAGTATTATTTTTTCCACCAATGGAATCGTTTTGATATGAATCATCATTACAAAGAGTGGGGGTTGTTTACTTCAACTAATATGATTGATTGGACCAATCAGGGTTCTACTATTCTTCCGGATAGAAAATTGGATCGAAATGGTGTTTATTCAGGTAGCAGTATAGAACATAAAGGAGAGATGTATTTATTCTATACTGGAAACGTAAAAAAAGATGGGGAAAGAAAAAGCTATCAGTGCATTATTACATCTAAAAATGGTCGGACTTTTATTAAAGAAGAAAGTGTAATTGAAACGCCCGCAGAGTTTACTGAACACCATCGAGATCCAAAAGTGTGGAGAGGTGAAAATAATTGGTGGATGGTTGTAGGTGCTCAAACGAAAGAGAGGAAAGGCGCGATTGCACTCTACTCTTCTTGTGACTTGTTGCATTGGAAATATGAGAATATTTTGTACGATCAACAGTTAGACAATATGTGTGAGTGCCCAGATTTATTTTCATTAAATGGTGAAACAGATATATTGCTTTGTTGTCCTCAAGTGAGACCAGAAAAAGATGATGATTTAACAGGTGTTTCCAGTTATGCAGCGTTTATATCTGGAAAATTTGATGAAAAAACAAAAAAATTTCTACCAAAAGGTTCTTTAGAATTACTGGACTATGGATTTGATTTCTATGCACCTCAATCTTTTTCAGATCATAAAGGGAGACGAATTTTGGTGGGATGGATGTCTCGAATGTCTGAGATAGAGGAGTATTTATGCCCTACTAAACAATATGGTTATTTGCATTGTTTGACTTTACCACGTGTTGTAACAATGAAAAATGGAAAAATTCAACAACTACCTATTGAAGAGGTTAAACAACTGAGAAAACGTAAACAGAAATTCACATCTTCTCAAGGTCGTTTTGAATTAGAAAGTGGGCGATTTGAACTAGAGTTGAGTAGAAAAGATTGTTCTAGTGATTTTCATTTGTTTTTGAGAAATTGCTCAGTAGAGATTCATTATTATGGTAATAAAAACGTATTGTCTGTCACGCGGGTGAATTGGATAGCCAATAAAAAGGAAACGAAAGTAAAACAGGTTCAAAGCCTGTCACAAATGAGTATTTTTAGTGATAACTCCTCTATCGAAATATTTGTGAATGATGGAGAATGCGTTTTTTCATTAAGATACTTTACTGAGGAAGAGAATTTAAGTGTGAAATATGCCGGATTACAGCAAGAAGGAGAATTACTTTATTTTGCATTTTAGGAGATGAGAATATGGGGAATCAAGATTTAGCAAAAAAGATTATTGAATTGATTGGTGGGAAAGAAAATATTCATTCAGTTGCTCACTGTGCAACAAGATTGCGAATTATTATAGTTGACAAAGACAAGATAAATAGTGATGAAATTGAAAATCTGGATAAAGTAAAAGGGAGTTTTTTCAATTCTGGTCAGTTTCAGATTATCTTGGGAACTGGATTGGTAAACAAAGTATATGACGAGGTCATGATATTATTGGGGGATAATATTCAGAGTCAGACTCCTATCAAAAAAGAAGGAAATCGCTTTCAACGTAGCGTTAGAATTTTTGGAGATGTTTTCGTTCCAATTATTCCGGTTCTGGTTGCGACTGGTTTATTTATGGGCTTAAGAGGTTTGCTTACACAAGAATCTGTTTTGGCATTGTTAGGTTTAACACCTGACAGTATTTCCAAAGAACTCTTATTGTTCACTCAGATCCTAACAGATACAGCTTTTGCCTTTTTACCAGCGTTAGTTTGTTGGTCAACGTTTAGGATCTTTGGAGGTAATCCAGTTTTAGGGATCGTACTAGGTTTAATGCTTGTAAACCCTGTTTTACCAAATGCTTATGAAGTAGGTCAACAGGTTGCAGACCCATTAGTGTTTTTTGGATTCATTAAGGTGGTAGGTTATCAAGGATCTGTTTTGCCGGCATTTATAACAGGAATTGTAGGAGCAAAAATTGAAAAATTCTTGAAAACAAAAATACCTGACTCCCTTGACCTTATTTTGACGCCATTTCTAACACTTCTTTTTGGTATTACACTAGCATTATTTGTTATTGGACCTATTTTCCACGAAGTTGAACTGCTTGTCTTATATGCTGTTCAATTTTTATTGGAGTTACCGTTTGGAATCGGTGGCTTGATTTATGGAAGTTTTGGACAATTATTAGGTATTTTTGGTATTCATCATATATTGAATTTCTTGGAAATTAACATGCTTTCACAAACAGGTTGGAATATGCTAAATCCAATTGGAACTTGTGGTAATATGGCTCAAGCGGGTGCAGTCCTAGCAGTAGGGATCAAAACTTTTTCTCCAAAAATGAAACAAATAGCTTATCCAGCAAGTCTTTCTGCTACTTTAGGTATTACAGAACCAGCAGTCTTTGGAGTGAATCTTAGGTTGGTGAAACCTTTTGTTATGTCAATGATTGGTGGGGGAGTGGGAGGATTCTTAGCGTCTATCTTACAATTAAAAGCTACTGGAATGGCATTAACAGGTATTCCAGGAACCTTATTATACTTGAATAATCAATTGCCCCTTTATATTCTTGTAAACGTTGTCGCTTTCTCTGTGTCATTTGTTTTAACTTACACAATTGGTTACAAACCAGTCGAGACTGGGAATCAAAAACAAGTAAACAAAATATCAAATTCATCAATTATGCCACAGGTCGTAAATGTTAAAGACGAGAAGCTTTATGCACCAGTTACAGGAAAGGTCATGGATTTAAGCGAAGTCAATGATCCCGTTTTTTCCAAAAAATTGATGGGCGATGGCTTTGCAGTCACACCTAGTGACGGGCAGATTGTTGCTCCGGTTGCCGGCACTGTTTCAATGGTGCAAGGACATGCAGTTGGTTTGAACCGCATTGATGGCTTGGAAGTTCTCGTGCACTTGGGCATAGATACGGTTTCGCTGAAAGGCGCACCATTTTCTAACAATGTCAAAGTTGGTGACTCTGTCAACGGAGGTGACCCGATTGCGATGGTTGACTGGAAGAAGGTTACCGACGCTGGTTTAGCAACAACGACTATGGTTGTGATAACGAATACCAACGACAAACTTGATAGCTTGGATTTTCACACAGGTGAAGTGACCGATGGAGCCTGCATCGGTGTTGCTAAGGCAAAATAGAGATCGTGTTCAACTTTCATACAAATAGTATTACCTGCTACATTAATAATTTTAATTTAGAATCAATTCATTATAATCAATTATAAGTAGAGCAATTTTAAAAGAATAATATTATACGTTATCTTAGTAAATTAAAGAAAATTATTATAGCCTCCGATGGCACCGGTACCATCGGAGGACTCATTTATTTGTTGATTCTTCATCCGTTAAAATTTTTGTAAACGATGGGGAAGAAGTGATTACCTCAAGGGTCTTTCACCGTCAAAACAGTAGGGGGATTTTCTCTTTGCATTGAATGGGAGTTCTACGTTTAAAATATAAGTGTTACTTAGTAGATATTTTACACTTGGGAAAGATTGTGAAATATTACACTTAAATTAATGGGTGCTTTAGTGAAAGATTAAAGCTGTCAATTGTGGCAGCTTTTCTTATTATGCTTACGGAGCAGGTTAGTTGAATAAGGAATGGGAATAATACTCCTAAAAATGTTAAGGTGATAGAAATATGACTACTTTCTTACTTATATCCTGTGTGCCAAATTTGTGGTGCTGTTTATGTAAATTCAAACGACAAGTTGGGTTTTGATTTTGATACCAATAAATAAATGCCCTCCCTTCTAAATCACAAAAATCAAATTTCAAATTACACAGAAAAAAACAGTTTTTTTATTTCACAAAAGTATGTTCTCCTTAAAAATCAGTCTTTGGTAAGATTCTTGGGATCATATAATCAAGGGATTTAGGTTATGCTGACAGATTAAATGTAGAAGAGATTGTGGAGTTTCCTTATTTGAACTATAGGTAGTTTCACTACATTTGATAATATTTGGAATAAGTATTATGAGGTTACTTTCTTTACCGTTCGTTCTCAATATGTTATAGTGACTATGGGAGGAGGAAAATAGTATGGCAAGAAGTAAAGAATTCGAAGAGAGCGTAGTATTAGACAAGGCGATGAAGCTCTTTTGGGAACAAGGTTATGAGAAGACATCCTTGACCGATCTGGTTGAGCATATGGGAATCCATCGAAGAAGTTTGTATGACACATTTGGCGACAAACATACGCTATTTTTGAAAGCTATGGATCGATTTCGCGATAAAGTCAGTGCAGAGCTTACGGGAGAAGTTAAACGCTCCAAGAATGCAGCGGAGGCTCTTCAGTTAATTTTTAGTTTCATGATATATGGTGAAGAGAACTCTCCTTCAGGCTGTTTAATGGTGAATTCGGCGGTGGAATTGGCAATGCGCGATGCTGATGTGGATTCAAAGTCCACTGAATCGTTCACACTATCAGAGCAGCTACTCAAGGATATTATTCTGTGGGGGCAAGAGGAGGGAGAATTTACTTCAGAGTATGATGCCGGCGAACTGGCGGATCATCTGCATACTGTATGTGTTGGGTTAAGGGTAATGACAAGAACCTCCATTCCCAAAGAAAAACTACACCGTATAGCCAATTTATCGATAAAACTTTTAGATAAATAATTATTTTATTCTTAGAATTATAGTTCCTATATGAGTAAGTCTGAGCTGTAGTAAAGCTTACTCCTAAGAATATATCATTGCTTATGCATTTTTTAGAATAATTGTTCTCATATATGAGTTTTGCCTTGCTTAAGCTCTCTCCATGAAGGGATTTTTCTTTTGTGTTTTTTAGAATGATCGTTCTCGTATATGAGTCTTGCCCTACTTAAAAATTTCTCAATGAAGGGATCATTCCTTTGTGCTTTTTAGAATGACCATTCCCATATAGCGAGACTTGCCTATGTCCAAAATCTCTCCTTAAGGAAATCATTACATACGTAGTTTTGGGGAGTAAGACATTTTGTTGTACCAAAAATAAATAATAAAAGGAGCGCATAAAAATGAAAATTTCTGAACAAGTCGCATTTGTAACCGGAGCGAACCGAGGTTTTGGACGCCATTTAGCACTTGAACTTCTATCCAGAGGGGCTAAGGTTTATGCTGGTGCAAGAAATCCGGAGTCCATTGAGATTCCAGGTGTAATTCCTGTAAAGCTTGATATTACCAACCCTCAAGAGGTAGCTGCAGCTGCTATGGTCGCTAAGGATGTTACGCTTTTGATCAACAATGCAGGATCGTCTACAGGTGCTTCTTTGATTGACGGTGATCTCGATAAAATACATTTGGAGTTTAATACGCATTTCTTTGGCACACTTTCCATGGTTCGTACTTTTGCACCGATTCTAGCAAATAATGGGGGAGGATCGATTCTGAATATTCTTTCCGCATTATCTTGGATAAGTTCGGGAACTTTTGGCGCTTACACGGCTGCAAAGGCGGCAGAGTGGGCATTGACGAACGACTTACGTTTAAATCTCTATCCTCAAAATGTGAGAGTAGCTGGATTACATGTAGGCTTCATGGAGACAGACATGACGTCGAGCTTAGAAGTTCCCAAATCCAACACAGAGGATATCGCAAAAATTGCTATTGATGGATTAGAATCCGACAGCTTTGAAATTGTTGCTGATGACGTGAGCCGAAAGATCCAAAGAGATTTTGCCGGGGGTGTATCTGCTATTTACCCACATCTCTCCTAAATACAAATTACTAAGATAGTGATTTGTCCAAGATTTCAAACAAAAGGTAAAAGGACACACGTTTACAACGGGTAACATAATTTGAAGAGGAGTGTACAAAAATGGGTAAATTGTGGAGCAAAACGAAAATTGGAAATGTGGAATTACCTCATCGTTTAGCGATGGCACCATTGACACGTAGTAGAGCGCAAGAAGATGGTACACCGGGAGAACTAAGTTCCCTTTATTATGCTCAAAGAGCATCTATGGGATTAATTATTAGTGAAGGTACACAACCTTCTAATGATGGACAAGGTTACTTATGGTCACCTGGCATCTATACTGAAAAGCATATTGAAGGGTGGAAAAAGGTTACGGATGCGGTGCATGAAGCAGGTGGATTTATGTATATCCAATTAATGCATGTCGGTCGTATGTCGCACCCTGACAATACACCACATCATCGTCAAGCAGTTGCGCCATCTGCGATCGCACCCGGTGTAGAAATGTTTACTGCTAAAGGGATGCAGGAAATACCCGTTCCACGTGAGTTAAGTGAAGAAGATATTCAAACGACAATTGCAGACTTCCGAAAAGCAGCATCTGCAGCTATTGAAGCAGGAGCTGATGGCGTTGAAATTCATGGAGCAAATGGTTATCTAATTAATCAATTTATCGGAGTAAATTCTAATAAACGAACGGATAAGTACGGTGGATCAATAGAGAATCGTGCTCGCTTTGCGATCGAAATAACGAAAGCAATCGTTGAAGAAATTGGAGCAGAAAGAACAGGCTTTCGTATTTCACCAGGTACGCCTCTTGGTGGGATTGAAGAAGGTGAACAAGGTCCTGAAGTTTATCTCCATCTTGTAAAAGAATTAGCTCAATTCAATTTAGCTTACCTTCATGTTATGCATTTAGGAAACGAAACACTGCTCCATGAAATTCGTTCAATTTGGTTAAATCCATTATTAGTCAATCGAGCTGGTCGAGCTCTAGAAGATATTAGTGTAGATATTGATAATGGCGTTGCTGATATGGTACCAGTCGGTGTATGGTCATTAGCTAATCCGGATTTAGTAGAACGTCTCAAAAAAGGGTTTCCTTTGAATGAAGCAGACCGTACAACATTCTTTGGTGGTAACGGAAGCGTGGGTTATACGGATTATCCTACGATGAAAGAATTAAAATCTCAAGAGGGGTAAGTATAGCTAATATGGTGAAGAATGGCGTACAACTGAAAAATTGTACGCCATTCTTTCATCAGAATTAGACATTTTGGGAACCAGATGTCTTGGTAATTAATATAATAAAAGTTTGTGCCGTTTTTTGGCTCAACTTGAAAATCAGTGCTTGACGCATGAATTACGTGTATTTGCAGGCGTTTGGTGCATTCTTGGGCTATACCCTTCAAGCACTGGTTTTTGTTTTGAGTCACCTACATTCAACGCTAGAGATTGCATTTCATGAAAAGGCACCAAAACATTGTAAAGGAAGAGGATGAAAAAATGAGAGCTGCTCAAATGCAGAAATATTCAAAAGAAGTTCAAGTGGAATTGAATGATGTTAAAATACCAGAAATTAATAGCCGGGAGGTACTCGTTAAAGTAAAAGCAGCAGGTGTTAATCCATTAGATATCCTAATTTTAAATGGAAGTATTCGAATGATTTCTGATTATGATTTACCATTAACTTTAGGAAATGAACTATCTGGCGTTATTGAGGCTGTCGGAAAAGATGTTGAGAACTTCCACGTTGGTGACCACATTTATACGAGGTTGCCAGTTAATCAAATTGGAGCTTTTGCTGAATATGCGGTCGTCAATGAAGATGCTATAGCCATAATGCCTAAAAATCTATCCTTTATTGAAGCAGCCGCTGTTCCTCTCACTGCTTTGACTGCTTATCAAGCATTAAATGACGTACTCAATGCTCAGCCTAACAAAAAATTATTTATCCCTGGAGGAACCGGTGGCTTTGGTGCTATGGCAATCCCCATCGCCAAATCAATGGGGTTATATGTTATAACAAGCGGCAGTGAAAGAGGTAGATCACGTACACTGTCGATTGGCGCTGATAGATTCATAAATTATCATAAGGAAAACTATGCCAACATTTTATCTGATATAGATTATGTTATCGATACCTTGGGAGCAAAAGAGATAAAAGCAGAACTTGGTATCTTAAAACCTCAAGGAAAGTTAGTATCATTAAAAGCCGTACCTAATTATCGCTTTGCGGTTGACAATAATTTTCCAATGTGGAAAAAATTATTGTTTGGTTTGGTGGGTGCTCGTGTAGATTTTTTAGCACGTAAACATAAAAATGAATATTACTTTTTATTCGTACACGCCAATGGCAGTCAATTACAAAGAATCACTAATCTTGTTGAAAAAGAAAATATCACACCCTCTATTGATTCAATTTATAATTTTAATGACATTAACAAAGCATTAATAAAAGTTTCTACTGGACACTCACAAGGCAAAGTTATTGTAACCTTCTAATCTAAAATTTAAGTACGTGGAAGAACTCTTGTTAAACTATAAGGTGCTTTCCTTTTATAGATCTAGCTGCCAGTAGGGTAGCTTTTTATTTATGTCGCAAACGGGGAAGCATTCCTGTAATGAATAAAACCAAAATGAATAAGTTTGTAAAAAAATGTACTTAAGTTAACGGTGGCTTTAGTGTAAAAAAAGGTTGCAGCGGTAGCTCTTTTTCTTGTTCCACTAACGGGTGCTAGAGTTTAACAAGGGGGTTGCTGAGGCGATTCCTTTTTTTATTCAACTAAAGGGGCAGCATTCCTGT
>NZ_NUOW01000061.1:0-1954 GCF_002584635.1 Bacillus sp. AFS031507 | reverse complement strand
CCTCCGGGTAGAAAGGTCGCCCAATTGGCGACTCAAACCCCCACAGAACCCGGCGTGCGGATTTCCCGCACCGGGCTCTTCAGAAATTGCTTCACAGCTTCGCGTACATCTTTATTTCCGAAAATGGAATTGAAAGTTTAGGACGCACTAGAGGAAAAATCGACTTAATCTTATTGAACTTTTCCCACGTTATATAGCTCTTTTGGCTTCTACTACTTAACATTCTTCTCCAATAACGTTCCGTAATTATATAGATTTTTGTTATTGACCGAAGATTGCCAGCCATACCATAGTAATTGTAATGACCTCTAAGAATTTGATTTATCTTCTCAACTTGGTCTTTTATAGACCAATGTCTGATAGTACGAAGTACTTCTTGGATTTTATTTACACTTCGCTTAAATCTGGTCTTCTCGGTTTTCCTACCTACCATGAAATTACCCTTACGGTTTTTTGTACAATAATGTGTAAAACCTAGGAAATAGATTGTTTCTAATTTCTTTCCTTTTTGTAGGGCATGTTTACTGGCAAACCGTCCAAACTCTACTAACCTAGTCTTATTAGGTTCAAGCTCTAATGAGAATTTCCTTAATCTTTTCACAAGGACTTCCCCAAACCTTATTGCATCTGAACGATATTGAAAGCACACTACAAAATCATCGATATATCTTATTAGATATGACTCTCCTTTGAGTCTTGGTTTTATTGCTTTCTCAAACCACAAATCCAATACATAGTGAAGATAAATGTTACTTAACAGTACACTAATTGAACCACCTTGCGGTGTTCCAGTTTCACTGACATAAATATCCTTACCTTCCATTACACCTGCTTTTAACCATCTTTTAATTAGACTAATAATTCTAGGATCACCAATCCTATGTTGCACGAATTTAATTATCCAATCATGGTCTAAGGTTCCAAAGAAGTTCTTCAGGTCAGCTTCCAGCACCCAGCTAACTTTCTTCCCTGAAATAGTTTCATTAAGGGTAGCTAAGGCATTATGTGCCCCCCTACTTGGCCTACCACCGTATGAACAATTTAGAAAGTCTTGTTCATAAATTGATGAAAGTACCGTTGCTGTACTTCTTTGTAAAGCTCTATCTGCCACCGAAGGTACTCCGATTGGTCGTTTTTCGACTTTCCCAGGTTTAGGTATCCAGACCCTTCTTACTGCTGGAGGTTTATAGCTATGTCTGTGGATTGAATTCATCATATCTCCAACCCAATTTTCAAACTCAATTATAGCCATATCCCTTGAGGTACCATCAATGCCAGGTGAAGTGTTCTTTGGCATATGGTTTAAACTAGTCCAAATCAACTCTTTTGTAATGTGATGTGCTAATGATGTAAATTGTAGTTTTGCATCTTGTTGAGCTTTTACTGCTATTCTCTCTAATCCTGTTGTCATGATTGGTTTCTCCTTACTTTGAATTAAGGACCGAAATCTTCCATTGAATGAAGCTCATGTTTCCTTAGATTGATTCAATTTTCCGCTAACCGCTTCCCCATGTAATAGGCTCTCCCTATCTCAGAGTACTATCAGTTAGTAAGACTTCCAATAAACCATCGAATTCTCCTTGCTTTGTGGGCTTGTTGAATTCTTATCTATATGTTATAGAAGTTTATTGGATCTCCCTTGTTCCCTAAGGAATCCATTGATGGCATGCCGTAGGTACGAATCCCGGGAGTAACGATAATCTCCTTGCCTTTAGCGGTTATTTCATTGTTGCCTTCCCCATTGAGAGAAAAGGTCGGCTACTCCACATCACGTTTAATTTCGGGACTAATTATCCTTTTCACTTTATTCCGGCCTGCCATCTTCCTGTCTACGCTTCGCAGTACACGTTACCGTGTACCACGCAAGACTCGGTACAAGACTGCTGGCTAAGCATTATCTAGACGACTATCTCAAGTCGTATGTATTCCTTGAGCTTTCAAGGCGCAACCCTCA
>NZ_NUOW01000060.1:0-18630 GCF_002584635.1 Bacillus sp. AFS031507 | reverse complement strand
TTAGCGATTTCGTTCTTCTCTTGCTTCCGAAGCATAAGAATCGTCCCCCACGCTATAGAGGAGGACATTATGTACAAAAATGAACCAATCTTTTTACAATCGGTTTTTCAAGAAAGAATTTGGGGCGGACAAAAATTAAAAACAGAATTTCATTATGATATTCCGTATGAGCAAACAGGAGAAGCATGGGTGATCTCTGCTCATTCTCATGGGCCAAGTATGATTGCAAATGGTCCACTTGCAGGGAAAACTTTAGCCGATGCCTGGAACGAGCATGGTGAGCTTTTCAATAAACAACCTGAAAATCAGGAAGAGTATCCATTACTTGTGAAAATTCTCGATGCGGCTGATGATTTGTCTGTTCAAGTACATCCAAATGACCAGTTTGCCCGTGAAGTAGAAGGTGTACCCTATGGAAAAACGGAATGCTGGTATGTGTTGAGCGCGGAAAAAGATGCGGAGCTTGTACTAGGCCATCATGCCCGTTCACATGAAGAACTAGAGCAAATGGTTGATGAAGGTGAATGGGACAAGCTTTTAAGACGCGTGAAAGTAACGGCAGGTGATTTTGTCTATGTTCCTAGTGGTACGATTCATGCCATCGGAAAAGGAATTGTCATTCTCGAAACACAACAAAGCTCGGATATCACGTATCGTGTCTATGATTATGAGCGAAGGGATTCTGCTGGTAATAAACGTGAATTACACTTAGAGCGGGCCAAACAAGTAACGACGGTTCCCCATCAGGATGCTATCGTAGTACAAACTAAAATGGTGATTGGTGATTTGGTTGAAAAGAAACTTGTAGAGGAGCAGTACTTCTCCGTATATCGTTGGAATTTGAACGAAAAGCATCTCATAAATTAACACAAGACTTTTTACAAGTGAGCGTGATTGAGGGGAAAGCAGCGATCACCATTGCTGGTAAGTCTTTTCAAGTAGAGAAGGGCAGCCATCTTCTACTGCCTCATAGGATTGGTGAGTATTGGTTGGAAGGTCAAGCTGAATTTATTGTTTCGCATGTTTGACTCCGATTTGGTACAGGTCATGCAGAGGGACGGTTCCCTTGTTGATGAATTTTCCTAAAAATATGACATAGAAAGAGGAGCACCAACCTAGATGGTGGTGCTCCTCTCCCTTAAATTAAAATGCTGCCACTTTTTCTTTTTCATTCCTTAACTTTTCAAGTTCCTTATTGAGCTCTTCATCGCTTACATAGTTATTGTATGCCGCATCAAACTGAGCTAACGGTGCCGCAATCTGATTTCCTGCCTGTACTTCAGCTTTTATCATTAGAATTCCCTCTTCTGCACGGGCCACTCCTCTGGCAATATCATCGGTATTAAAGGAAACCGTTGCTTTCTGAATTTGTTTCATCGACTGAGCCACATTCGCCCGTGACGCTAACAAGATTTTCTTCTGCTGCATTTGGTTATACGTTTCTTTTAGCTGGTCCAATTTTTCAATGAGGATTTGAGTTTGTCCCTTAATCGACGCAAATTGGTCCACATATAGTTGTAACGTTTTTTCTTGGCTGAGCTTTTCTTGCACCGCCAACTTTGCGATTTGTACATCACCTTGTTCAATCGCTAGTTTTGCCTGGCGGGTACGCTTGTCCACCAATGATTTGGTTTCCGTGATAAGTGCTGCTTGTTTTTTCTCTACAAAAATTTGTCTTGCTAATGCTTTCTGACCTTTTGCAATTTCCTGTTCCATTTCCCTAGAATACTCATTTAGCATCGCAATCGGATCTTCAATTCCATCTAATAATCCATTAATATCTGCACTGCAATTGTCTTTAATCTTTTAAAAATACCCATTTTATTTATTCTCCTTTACTCCATGGTCACTGTTTGTTATCTTGGGGCTGACTTATCATTTATTGCTTAAAAGTTCCACCGATTGCCGACCAGATCTCATTTGTGGCAGCGAGTAGCTGATTAGGCAATTCCATATCAAAACTAAAAGGCAGACTTATAAAATTTAGTGCAAAAAAGCTCCCAGCTAATACGGTCTGACCAAACAGGATAATTCCCAAAACAACGGCTGGAACTAATTTCGTTTGAACCAGCGCCGCCTTTCTCTTCGGGTTGCTTCTCGACATAAACGCTTGTTTACACACCTGAACCGCACCAATAATAGATTGAACAAATAGAACCGAGGCTAGGAATATACTCATATGAACGAGCACCATTTCGAAGTTAACATTCACAGGTAAAACCGTTTCATAGCGGAAATAGACGGGCAAAGCCAATAGGACAGCAATGGAAAGTCCCCAGATCACGCCAAATGGGTTGCGAATCCACAACAATAAGGCAAGAACACTAAGCCCTAAATACAGATAAATAACCAAATGATGGTGACCTCTCGATACTAAATAAAACAATCCAATTGCTGCCACCAAAGCACCCGTGTATCCTGCATACGAAATTAGCGCTTTTTTAAAGGGGGAAGTATGAGTCCCGGTTGTCTGGCCTGAACCATCTCGATGCAGATGGATTTTACCACCTTCCAAGCAAGCACTGATCACGAGATGGACCAAGTTGTGGAAATGGGCTAAATAAACCCTGATAATAGGAAGCCCGCTCCCCACCAACGCTACACCCAGGTAAATAAGAATCAGCGTTGTCATATTCAATCTAAACCCTCCTCTCTACGCTAGATAGAATGAGAAGCACCAGACCAAAACGGTGGTGCTTCTCAAACTTGAATTATAAGACCGCCACTTTTTCATACTTCAACTTTTCAATTTCCTTATTGAGCTCTTCATCGCTCACAAAGGTGCTGTTTGCTGCTTCAAACTGAGCTAATGGAGTCGCAAATTGATTGCCTGCCTGAACTTCTGCTTCCATCATTAAGATCCGCTCTTCGGCACGGGCCACTCCTCTCGCAATATCATCAGTATGGAAGGAAACCGTCGCTTTCTGAATTTGTTTCATCGACTGAGCCACATTCGCACGTGAAGCTAACAAGATTTTCTTTTGCTGCATTTGGTTGTACGTTTCCTTCAGCTCGTCCAATTTTTCGATGAGGATTTGGGTTTGTCCCTTAATCGACTCGTATTGCTCCTCATAAAGTTGTAGCTGGCGATCATGGTTGAGTTTTTCTTGCACAGCCAATTTGGCCATGGCCTCGTCCCCTTGTTCAATCGCCAGTTTGGCCTGACGAGCACGCTTGTCCACTAACGCTTTCGTTTCCGAAATGAGTGCCGCTTGTTTCTTCTCTACAAAAATTTGCCTAGCTAGAGCTTTTTGACCTTTGACAATTTCCTGTTCCATTTCCCTAGAATACTCATTTAACATCGCAATTGGATCTTCGATACCGTCTAAAAGCCCGTTAATTTCCGCCATTGTAATTGTTTTTAATCTTTTAAAAATACCCATGTTATTCATTCTCCTTTTTAGTTACTAAATTTTTTTCCCATTGATCTAAAACGCTAGCATTCTGGTTAGTTACCGGGATATGCGAGCCTACCACAGAAGTGTTAATAAACTGTTGCATCGAAGAAGCTTTCGACTTCTTTCTGAGCCATCTTACGAATAGTACTAGAGCAGCTAGTCCAATAATAAGGAAGAGCCAAGGGAATCCTCCGTCATGGTGAGCGCCATTCATCATCTCACGGCCCCCGCCAAATCCGCCACGGTCTCCCATTTCACCGGGACCATGTCCATGAGGACCTCTGGCATAAGCGCTGTTCCCTCCTAGTAGAAAGTGGAGTACGTTAATCACTAGTACCGTAGAGGCAATGATCACACCCCAGAAAATACCCTTTTTCAATTTTGTATTCATCTCTTTATCTCCTTTCGTTATCTGATGTAATGAATATTAATAGAGAATGGTGAAAACTTGGTGAAAAGAGAAGCTAGTAAGTAAGTTTTTTATTTAGGACCGGAAATCTACTAAAATAAGTTTCAGTTTCTTACTATTAAGCTATTGCTCCTAAATTCGCTCATTAAAACACTAAATTCGCCCATTGAAGCCCAAAATTCGCCCACAAAACTCGAAGACCCGCTCATAAAACTCAAAAATTCGCCCATTAAAGAGACAAGTCGTTTTATAAATCATAAATGCTCAACTATCGAAGTGTAATTTTACACAAAATATCATTTTAACGAGCTCCTTCATGAGTAATAACAACGTTATTTTCGAAAACAGGCAAAAATTAATAGTAATATGGCCTTCACAGATGGCAGACCTGCTTACTACACGTATCCATAGTCAAATTTCGTGTGGTGTCAGGCACCAAAGGTAATCAAAAAAGGCAGAAACCCTTATATTTAGGGTTTCTGCCTTTTTGATTAAAAATTGAGTGATCTAAATCGAGAACGTTCGAGGCGCATCGTGTCACTTGTTTCCTTATCACCTTAACAGATGCAAGCAAAATTCCAAATCCGCATGTAGATGGGTTTTCATTAGCATTTCTGCTTTTTCTCCATTTCTTGCTTTAATGGCTTGGTATATTTGCTCGTGTTCGTCGATTAAATGGGGGCGGTTGTAGAATACGACTGTTTTACGGAAAAGGTAAATGATGGATGACATCCGATCGATAATATCAATCATGACCGGGTTATTACTGGCTCCGACAATAATTTCATGAAACCGCTCATTTGCTTCCATAATTTCCTCGACTGTTCCTGTCTTCCCTATCTCCACACATTGATGTAATGATTGAAGCTCATTTTCTTTTAAATAGGACGCTGCACACTGAGCGGAATAGCCCTCAAGGAGCATTCGTACTTGAAACATATTTCGCAAATCCTTTTCGGACGGCTTCACTACTTTTTTATTCTCAATAAGCCCTTCATGCTCCAACTTTCGAATCGATTCCCGGATGGGTGTTCTACTGACACCTAATTCGGCAGCAATTTTTTCCTCGACAATTTTGGTACCACCAGGAAGTTCTCCATTTAAGATCCTATCACGAAGGATCTCATAGGATTGGTGGGAAGCAGGACGAGAACGATTACTTTCTAACACACTGTTCACCTCTATATCTCTTCAAACCTACATTTATTTTACCAAAATTCTTGTCAAAAAAATACAGTAGACATCCGTTTCGCTATTTTTGTATACGAAAAATAATTATTTGTATACAAAATTTATAAATTCGTGTACAATAATTTTGTAAACGATATCTGAAAGCGATTGCAGTTGAATGAATCGCTTAACTTAAAAGATTTTAAATAGAATGAGGAGGAATTTATCATGGCACAAAAAGTTGGTTTTATAGGTCTAGGAATTATGGGGAAACCAATGGCATTAAACCTAATCAAAGCGGGATTTTCACTTACGGTTAATGATCTAAATCAAGAAGCCGTCCATCAGGTGGTTGAAGCTGGAGCAGTGGCGGCTCATTCTGCGAAAGAAGTAGCAGAAAACAGTGATGTCATTATCACAATGTTACCTGCCTCAAAACATGTTGAAGAAGTTGTTTTAAGTGAAAATGGAATCTTGGCAGGGGCCAAAGCAGGTTCGGTCATTATCGATATGAGTTCAATTACACCTGAAGTCTCACGGGAACTAGCAGCAGCGGCAGCGAAAAAAGGCGTTGGCATGCTAGATGCGCCAGTCAGCGGCGGCGAACCAAAAGCAATTGATGGTACATTAGCCATTATGGCTGGCGGGAAAGAGGATGTTTTTGAAAGCGTTCTGCCGGTCCTCTATGGGATGGGGAAAGACGTGATCTTAGTTGGTGATCATGGCTGTGGCGTGACCGCAAAGCTTGCCAATCAAATTATTGTAAACCTTAACATAGCGGCGATGTCCGAGGCACTTGTTCTAGCAGCGAAAGCAGGTATTGATATTGAAAAAATGTACCAAGCAATCCGCGGCGGACTTGCCGGTAGTGCTGTTCTGGATGCCAAGGTACCATTGATTTTAGACAGAAACTTCGTGGCTGGCGGAAGTATTGCCATCAACATGAAAGATATTACGAATGTAATGGACACTGCCCATGAAATTGGCGTTCCACTTCCATTATCAAGTCAATTGCTAGAAATTTTTCATGCATTAAAGATCGATGGAAAAATAAAAGACGATCATGGCAGCATTGTCCGTTATTATGAAAAGCTTGCCAATGTTGAAGTAAAGAAGGCGTAAACGATGACTGAAACCAACAGAATATCCGCAGCGTACCTAGAAACCGTTCCTGAGGTGGACCGTCAGGCAGTCAATCAATTAGTTACCGAAGCACTAAAAAGCTTAAACAAAAAAATCATCGTCCTCGATGATGATCCAACAGGTGTCCAAACCGTCCATGATATCTCCGTTTTCACGGATTGGTCTGAGGAAAGTATTGAGCAGGGCTTTAACGAAGAGCAGTCCATGTTTTTCATTTTGACAAATTCCCGAGGCTTTACAGCGGAAGAAACCGAAGTGGCTCATCGCGAGATCGCCGCTAACATCTTAACCGTAGCTTCTAAATTAAATCGAGAATTCCTCATTATTAGCCGTGGAGATTCCACACTTAGAGGACACTATCCACTAGAAACGACCGTTTTAAAGGATACACTCGAATCAAGTTCTGAGTTGAAAATAGATGGTGAGGTCATCCTGCCATTTTTCAAAGAAGGCGGTCGATTGACCATTAACAACATCCACTATGTTCAAAATGGTCAAGAGCTTGTGCCTGCAGGCGAAACCGAATTTGCAAAAGACCGGACATTTGGCTATTCCAGTTCACATTTAGGAGAATGGATTGAAGAAAAGTCGAACGGTTTATTTCTTGCTAAAAATACATTATATATCTCACTCGAACAATTACGGGCAATGGAGATTGGCGCCATCACGGAACAGCTTCTTCAGGTAAACGATTTTAATAAAGTAGTAGTGAATGCAATCGACGAAGTCGATGTTAAAGTATTCACGGCTGCCTTAGTACAAGCAATCAACGCCGGAAAGAACTTCCTTTTTAGAAGTGCGGCCGCCCTTCCAAAGGTCATTGGCGGAGTCAGTGATAAAGCTCTGCTAACGAGAGAAGAATTAATAATAGAAGAAACAGGGAATGGCGGATTAGTTATTATCGGTTCCCATGTGAAAAAGACAACGGAACAGCTCGAAAAATTAAAGGAATTAACCACCATTGAATTTATCGAGTTTAATAGTCATTTAGTTTTACAACCAGAGCAATTCAAAGCGGAATGCGACCGCGTGGTAGAAACCACCGAAGCACTGATCCGTTCCGGTAAAACCGTTGCCGTTTATACAAGTAGACAACGGCTCGATCTTGGCGAGAATAAAAAAGAAGAAGAGTTAAAAATGTCCGTGACGATTTCGGATGCGGTAACAAGCATTGTAACGAGATTACAGGTGAAACCGAATTTCCTTGTCGCAAAAGGTGGAATTACCTCCAGTGATGTAGGGACAAAAGGACTAAGGGTAAGAAGAGCAACCGTTGCTGGACAAATTAGACCGGGAATTCCTGTCTGGAGAACTGGGGATGAAAGTAAGTATCCAGGCATGTCCTATGTTATTTTTCCAGGCAATGTTGGAACACAAAGTGATTTAAAAGCAGTGGTAGAGATTTTAAGCACGAAGTAAATTTAACTGATCGATTGGAATGCCTTTCTGGCATTCCACACTTTCAAAGGGGAAAGAGGGAGAAACATGCCAATCGTTTATATTTGTATAGGGGTTGCCCTATTGCTATTATTAATGGTCGTCTTCAAGGTAAACGCCTTCATATCATTGGTTATTGTTGGATTACTTGTAGGGGTTATGGAAGGAATGACGCCAATCGAAGCGATAACATCCGTCACATCCGGTTTGGGCGGAACCCTTGGCAATCTCGTACTGGTTATTGGTTTTGGGGGTATGCTTGGTAAACTAATGGCCGATTCTGGTGGTGCACAACGAATCTCCACCACATTGGTTAACGCTTTTGGAAAAAAACGAGTACAGCTTGCGGCCGTTCTAACAGCCTTCATTGTTGGGATTGCGCTATTCTTTGAAACGGGTGTGGTTGTGTTAATTCCGTTAGTCTTCACAATCGCGGCAACAGCAGGTGTACCAATTCTTTATATTGGGATGCCAGTTATTGCGGCTTTGATTACCATGCATGGCTTTGTTCCGCCACACCCTGGACCAACAGCCGTTGCCGGTGTTTACAATGCCAATATAGGTAAAACATTATTATATGGAATTCTTATCGGTATTCCAGCAATCATTATCAGTGGACCATTATATACAAAAACGTTTAAAAAAGAAGAATTGGAAGTAAAAATTCCAAAAGGACTTTTTAATCCTAAGCACTTTACAGAAGAAGAAATGCCTGGTTTTGGGATTAGTGTATTTACGGCCCTTATCCCCGTCATTCTGATTGCTTTCCAAGCCATCGTTGAAATCACGATGCCTGAATCATCACTTATTCAAACAGCTAAATTTTTAGGTAATCCTGGTATTGCCCTATTAATCGCTGTCATTGTCGCAACGTTTACCTTTGGTTTAAATCGAGGTAAAAAAATGCCAGAAATCATGAACTCGATCACAGAATCAATCAGCAGCATCGCGATGATTCTTTTAATCATTGGGGCTGGCGGTGCATTCAAACAAGTACTCATCGACAGTCATGTTGATAAATACGTTGCCCATCTGATGGAAGGTTCCACCATGTCGCCATTAATCCTCGCCTGGTTAATCGCTGCGATATTACGGGTAGTCCTAGGTTCAGCAACCGTTGCCGGATTAACAGCCGCCGGTATTGCCGCACCACTCGTTGCCTCTGCACATGTTAGCCCAGAACTAATGGTACTAGCAACCGGTGCAGGAAGTATGACCTTCTCTCACGTAAACGATGCCGGTTTCTGGATTTATAAAGAATACTTCAACCTAAGCATCGGTAAAACCATTCGCACCTGGTCAGTAATGGTAACGATTGCATCCCTCGTCGGACTTGCTGGTGTGCTAATTATCAATATGTTCCTATAGGGAGAAGCAAAATCAAAAGACCACCCCCGCGCCGTAGCAGGCAAAAGGGTGGTTTTTTTATATTCAAGATTCTTATTACATAATTATTGGTCCTTACTACATATTTTCAGGCTATTATTACATATTTTTTGACTCTTACTACATATTTTCTAAAACTTACTACATTTGCTGGATATTAATTGGAAATCCTCTCAAACTTCAGATACTTATTACGTAATTATTGCTCCTTACTACATATTTTATGGCTCTAATTACATATAATCCGACTCTTACAACATATTTTCCAAAACTTACGACATTTTCTGGATAATAATTGGTAATCCTCTCAAACTTCAGATTAATACCACACATTATTAGGTTCTAACTTCGCAGCTTCGGAGATTCATTGACTGATATGATGCTAGTTTCGCTGATAAAAGTGGCATTTCCGCTGATAAAATGGTCCAGTTCGCTGATATCCTTCAATCATTCGCTGATAAGCTACTCATTATGCTAATTTTCCCCCTCCAAACTCCCTCATCCGCCTAAAAGTTAGCTTTATTTGCACAAATTGATGCATCAAAAAAATCATACGAATACTATGTTCTATTAAAACTAAAGAAAAAGCAGAAACCCTTAGATTTAGAGAGGGTTTCTACCTTTTTGAATTCTACGGCGTATGGAAATTAGGAGATGGTTATATGGTTTCTTTTATTGGCTCAATAAGAGTATTAACCGGCCGCTTTAATCCCAGATTCTCCCTTAATGTATTACCTGTATATTGTTTTCGGAACAATCCACGTTGTTGAAGGACGGGAATCACGAGATCAACGAAATCATCAAGACCACCAGGTAAATAAGGTGGCATGACATTGAAGCCGTCCGCTGCCCCATTTTCAAACCATTCTTGCATATGATCCGCAATTTGCTCAGGTGTGCCCTTGATTTCCCGATGTCCGCGGGCACCGGCTATCCGTTGATACAGTTTGCGAATCGTCAATCCTTCACGATCTGCAAGATCCTTTAATAATTGGAAACGACTTTTCCCCCCGTTTATCTGATTCAATTCAGGCAAATCTGGAAGGGGCCCATCCACCGGATATCCTGATAAATCAACACTTATCATGCCAGATAAAAGAGAGATCCCCGCTTCTTCCGGTATAAGTTCCTCAAGCAGCGCCTTATTTTCTTCCGCTTCTTCCTCTGTACTACCAATAACAGGGAAAACTCCAGGCATAATCTTCAGGTCCTCTGGTGAGCGACCGTATTTCGCCATTCTTCCTTTTACATCCGCATAAAAGGTTCTAGCTTCTTCAATCGTTTGCCAAGCAGTGAATATAACCTCGGCTGTCCGCGCCGCAAGCTCCTTCCCTGCTTCAGAAGAACCAGCCTGGATCACAACAGGATGCCCTTGCACCGGGCGGGAGATATTTAATGGACCAGCTACGGAAAACCATTCACCTTTATGATTAATGGAGTGTATTTTGGATGAATCCGCAAATTGGGCTGACTCTTTATCAATAATTAACGCATCATCCTCCCAACTATCCCACAACTTCGTGACCACATCGACAAACTCTTCAGCCCGTTCATACCGTTTTTCATGAAGGAGCTGCTGTTCTAAATTAAAATTTTGAGCTTCTACGTCAGTGCTTGATGTGACAACATTCCACCCTGCACGACCGCCGCTCAAATGATCAAGAGAGGCGAACCTGCGGGCAACATTATATGGCTCATTAAAAGTAGTAGATACCGTTCCTACAAATCCGATATGATTTGTCACAGCAGAAAGGGCGGATAACAGGGTAAAGGGTTCAAATAACGTATTCACAGTTTGGCCCAGTACCGTTTGATTTTTCCCTCTCACTGCATAGTTATCTGCAAGAAAAACCATATCAAACTTTCCACGCTCTGCTGTTTGGGCTAGTCTTTTGATAAAATCAAAACTCATGGTTTGATGGGATTCCGCTTTTGGATGACGCCAAGCTGCGACATGATGTCCAGGAATCATAAAAAATGCTCCTAATTTCATTTCCCGATTATTTTGAGTCATGTTTCATTCCTTCTTTCCTTTATTGTTGATTTGAATTTGTTTTCCAGCTTGAAAATTTTCTTTCTAAGGATACCAATAGATAATTTATGGCCACACCAAGCAATGAAATCGTAATAATACCTGCATACATTTGCGTAATTTGGAAGTTCTGTTGCGAATAATTAATAAGATATCCCAAACCTTCCTTAGCTCCAACCATTTCGGCAGCAATCAACACAAGAATGGATGATGATCCAGCCATACGTATTCCGGTAAAAATAGTCGGAATGGAAGCTGGCAAAATTATTTTATAAAATAGCCGGTAGGAGGGAAGAGCCATGGATTTGGCGGCCTTAATGAGTAAAGGATCTACATTTCGAACAGCATTGATCGTATTTAAAAGAATCGGAAACGTACAAGCAAAAAAGACGATTGAAACTTTAGATGTTTCTCCAATCCCAAGCAGCAAAATAAAGACAGGTAATAACGCTAAGGCAGCTGTATTACGAAACACCTCTAGCACCGGATTTAACAATTCACTTGCCAGTGGATACCACCCAATGATAAGCCCCAAAGGAATGGAAACGAGGATCGCCAACCCAAATCCGAAAAGTGAACGGAGAATACTGGCCTGAAAGTGGGCATACAGATCACCCGAAATCACTAATCCCCACCAACTCTCTGCTACTTTTGTAAATGGCGGAAAGAATGTGGGATCCACTAACCCCATTCGGGGAGCAATCTCCCAAAGGATTAGTAAAAGCAAAATGACAATAGATTGTTTTACAAGACTTTGCACCCAATGAAAAGAAAAACGAATCCGATGGGATGTTTGCATTGGCGCTGTGAACGATTTACCAAAATCAGACATTTCCTCACCTCTTCTATAAAATAATTGAACTTTGTTAAGCTGATTGATCCTTATTCTCAACTTTTTGCGCTTTGACTACTTCTTCTCGAAGCAAATCCCAAATTTGGTGACGTGCATTTGCAAATGCTGTTGTCGAACGTAAATCTTCTTCGTGACTGGTTGAATGAAGCGGATTATCAATAATTTGTTTAACCGTTCCCGGTCGGGAAGTCATGACGGCAACACGCTGTCCAAGATACACCGCCTCATCAATCCCATGTGTAATGAAAACAATGGTTTTTTTCGTATGTTCCCAGATTCGAAGTAATTCTGTTTGCAAGGTTTCACGCGTCTGCGCATCGAGTGCAGCGAACGGTTCATCCATTAACAACACTTCAGGGTCAAACGCCAAACTTCGGGCAATAGCCACACGCTGCTTCATTCCACCCGAAAGTTCATGCGGATAACGATCTTCGAAACCCGATAATCCAACCAGTGACAAAAAGTAACGAGAAATTTCAGCCCACTCCTTTTTAGGAACACCTTTTGATTCTAAGCCAAATTCAATATTTCCTTTAGCTGTCTTCCAAGGCAATAGCGCATACTGCTGAAAGACAATTCCCCGATCTAAACCGGGTCCCTCTATCGGTTTTCCATCCAATAATATCCGTCCGGAGGTTGGTTTCGTCAACCCGCCTAAAAGATCAAGCAAAGTTGATTTTCCGCATCCTGATGGGCCTACTAATGAAAGAAACTCTCCACTATTCACCGAAAAATGAACATTTTTAATGGCTGTAAATTCTTTAAGCGCTCCCTTTCCTTGATTTAAATCCCTTACTTTAAAAACCTTACTGACATGTTCAAACTGAATTTTTGCCGTCATCCTCTCACCTCTTTACTTTTTTTCAATTTCACCCTTATAAGGATTAAATTCATTGGTATACAAATTACTTAGTTTCACTTGGCCATCTTTGAACTCACCATTTTTCTTTAGCCAATCGACCCAAATTTTAAATTCCTTACCCTGAATAACTCCACCTTTCTCCGCAATACCTGTACTTTTCCAATATTGCACCGTGTTTGTATCTTCCTTGCGCCCCCGTTTCTTAATAATGGATTCATAACGGGCTATCACTTCTTCTCGCGAATGGGTCTGTGCCCATTCAATGGCTTTTGCTGTAGCCTCAACAAACTTTTTCACCGTATGTGGATTTTGTTTAATGAATTTTTCGGTAAAGACATAGCCGCCTGCTGTAAAAGGACCCAACAAATCATAATCACTAAAAAGCTTTCTGATCCCCCCATTTTTCACAGCCAGATCCCCTAACATCCCAGTCAAAACAGAGACATCAATTTGTTTTTGTCGCAGTGCTTGCTCTGTACTTACCGGTGGCAGAACAACTAAAGTCACTTTCTTAATTTCTTCATCTGTGAGTCCATTTTGTTTTAAATATTCTTTTAAAACGAATTCAGCATGAGCTCCCATTGTGTTCATGCCAACCTTCTTTCCAATTAAATCGCGCGCATTTTTTATCGAACTGTCATTCAATACATAATAGCCGGTATATGTATCCTTATCACTGCCGTAATAACCAATGACCGATTTTATAGGTGCTCCGCTCGCTATCAATTTGGCAATGGCCCCGTTAAATGCACCGCCAAAGTCGGTTTGACCGGTAGCTGCGTTTTGAATAGAGGCAGGCCCGCTTGTTTGATTTCCGATCCATTCAAGTTTAATCGGACCAAGATAGCCTAAATCCTCTGCTAACTCTGGATAAGTGACCGAACCCACCGATCCTTCATACCTGAGTTTCAGCGTTTCATACGCGCCATTTCCTTTTGTTTCTATAGCTCCTGTCTTTTTCTCCTGGCATCCAGCCGAAATAACAACTGATAATACAATTAAAAATAAAAGTGCCTTGGTTCTCCAAATCTTCATAACGGGCCCCTACCTTCTCTTAAAATTAAAACCAACCGATCCAATCGAAAAATCCATTACCAGCCACGAGAAAAAAAGTCTGATCAAACGTTCACCTTTCTACAGGCATGCCTTTTTCTCGATAAAAAAAACCGGAGACATTTCTTTAAAAAGAAAAGTCTCCGGTTGACCGGTTAATTAAATTCTGGATTTCCTATTGGGTTACTTGGTTTTCACTTATATTACCAATTCAATTTTCAGTCGTCAACGAAAAATTTAAAATAAAGTTAATTTTTTTAAAAAACTAAAAAATCAAAATTAGTTATTGACAGATGTTTTCCAGAAAATTAAAATCACATTAAGCCGATATGAATTATATAAATTAAATTTACAAGCAATTGAATTGCTGACCAGTCACCTGGAAGCCAGAGCTATTATGCTCTGGCTTTCTTTCGTCTTATCGGTCCATTATTATAGCTGGCTTTTACGGCTAAAAACAAGGAGGAAATAAAAATGAGTAATGTCAAAGAAGTTCAAAATGAAGCAGGAATTGTAGTAAGACCCGTGGCTGGACGTATTGGAGCAAAATTATCAGGTGTGAAACTTTCCGGAGAACTAGACTCCACTACAGTTAAATCTATCCGTGAAGCGCTGTTAAAGTATAAGGTTGTTTTCTTCCGTGATCAAAATCATCTGGACGATCAAGGACAAGAAGCCTTTGCACAACTACTTGGTAATCCAGTTGTTCATCCAACTGTACCAGCAAAAGATGGCACAAACTATATATTAGAACTTCATTCCGAACATGGCGGCCGAGCCAATTCATGGCATACAGATGTAACATTTGAAGCAGCTTACCCAAAATTCTCCATTTTACGTGGAGTGGAGATACCAGAGGCAGGAGGTGATACCGTTTGGGCAAACACGGCTACGGCCTATGAAAATCTTCCAACAGAATTACAAAATCTGGCGAATCAATTATGGGCAGTCCATACCAACGCTTATGATTATGCAGCAAAACATCATAATGTTTCGGATGAAGCGATCAAACGCCATGACGAAATCTTTACTTCTACCCTATATGAAACCGAACACCCAGTTGTCCATGTACATCCTGAAACCGGAGAGCGCCATCTTCTACTCGGTCATTTTGTTAAAAATTTTACCGGGCTTTCTTCCACCGATTCGGCTCATTTATTCTCCATCTTACAAGGACATGTAACACAACTCGAAAATACGGTACGATGGAAATGGAGAGCGGGAGATGTGGTCATTTGGGATAACCGCGCCACCCAGCATTACGCAGTGAATGACTACGGCCATGCACAAAGAGTGGTCCGAAGAATAACCATTGATGGAGACGTGCCTATTAGTTTAGATGGTCGCCGCAGTGCCACAAAAACAAAAATTAGAAAGAATAAATAAGTTTCTTCTATCCTTTGAAGATAAAGTAAAGGTAATCATGATCCCAAAATGGGACAGCTTGGGAAAATGGAATTTCCACGGTAAACCCCTCAGAAAATTAAAAGCCTAAATTCTCCTTTTAAAATAGGGAGAATTTAGGCTTATTCACTTTCAACCAAATATAGGAAGGCCGCTACTGATGCCTATTTGTTTTTTGACAGAACTTGCGGAATATCGGGTGGTGTCAGGCACCCGAAGTTCAGTGGCTAGCTCTTACTCGACGGGTATCCCACCCACTATATGTTACGACCTAGACTCGGTCGCTCTGACAGGCACCGAATCCTATTACTTCTAAATTCGCTCATAAAAACACTAAATTCGCCCATTGAAGCCCAAAATTCGCCCATAAATCTCGAAGATTCGCTCCTTAAACTCAAAAATTCGCCCATTAAAGGGGCAAGTCATTTTATAAATCATAAACGCTCACTATTAAAGTGGAATTTTACATAAAATATCATTTTAACGAGCTCCACCATGACTAATCCTCTCAAACTTCAGACCTTTTTACGTAATTATTGCTCCTTACTACATATTTTCATGCTCTTATTACATATTTTTTGACTCTTACTACATATTTTCCAAAATTCACGACATTTACTGGATAATAAATGGAAATTACCTCTAACTAAGATTAATACAACACAATTATGGGTTCTTATTTCACAGCTTCGGAGATTCATTGACTTATAAGATGCTAGTTTCGCTGATAAAAGTGGCATTTCCGCTGATAAAAGTCGGTTTTCCGCTGATAAAATGGTCCAGTGCGCTGATATCCTTCAATAGTTCGCTGATAAGTTACTCATTGTACTAATTTTCCCCCTCCAGGCACCCACATCCGCCTAAAAGTTAGCTTTATTTGCACAAACTTGGCAATATGTTGTATCTATTTTAGAATAAAAAGGAGAAATGCTAGAACTGTATGATCGAAACCATGTTGGAAAAGCAGCATGGTTTTTTATATTGTTACCGGGAGTTTTCAAATTCCCTTATAAAAGGGAATTTCTTTTGCTCTAACGTTCGAATTTTCTGGTATAATTTCATTTTAAGAATACAATTTGAACATAGTAAGGGGAGTTTAATTTGGAAGGTTTTATTGGATTGGTTTTAAATATAATCCTAACGATTTATTTAGTGATTGATTCTCGTAAGCATGGTAAAAGCCCCATCCTTTGGGGAATTCTCGGATTCATTTTTGGGTTGATCGCTTTGGGTATTTATCTAATAAAAACAAATCGAAAGGTCATCGGTTGGATTATCACGATTATTAGCATAATAGGTTATTTAGCCTTACTCTTAGTCCTAATATTAGGTGCGGCCCTTATACTCGGGGGAGGATTTTCTTAAAATAAAAATGAAAGCTCCACAGGGACGGTTCAGGACCAGTGATAAGTCCTCTTTATGTGTAAAAGATACGGATCATCTACCATATGTAGATGATCCGTATCTTTTTTCTTACTATTTACGAGTAAAACACACGTTTTTTTATTGAAGTAATTACTTTTTCAGCAGCCCCGGTCTAAGTTTCCTCATCTATGAGAAAAAAATTTAACAGAGGTAACTTTTGTATAAGCTATGAAAAATTTGTCCATCCTGATCATATAAAAGATAGGTTAGGAGAGTGGAGAACTTGATAATGTTTTTTCCGATAAATAGGGGTGATTTTCAATGAGCACAGAAGAATTGAATAAAATTATTACAGTTAAGAAGATGGATTTAGAGGAATGTGAGCAAGAACTTAACAGTCGTTACTACCCTTCAATAGTGAGAGTAGCAATGATGAATTACATTTTAGTCCTACAGGAACAATTGGAAAAGTTTAATCATGCAATTGAGAAATAATTACTATTTAAAAAGAGAAGTCCAGGTTAGGGTGTGCTGCGAACGCTGACTGACTTCCTCTTGTTTTTTTTCGAGGCATTATTTGTGAAATAGCCACGATTTTTACCACCTTTTCATTATTATTTACCACCTTTCCCCTACTACACAAACGTTTAATTAATAGTGGCCTCAGCACGCTCCCTTCCTGACTTTATCCCTTTAAAAGTATAAAAAGAATGTCGAGGTCTGTCTTCAACAATGACTCTTTTAAAAAGGGACCTTGTTTAGCTACTGAACCAGGGTCCGTGCCCAAATCCATTATTGTGACTAGTTGCTTATTTTCCTCTAGTGAACTTAGTTTGGGGAAATAATCTAGAAAGTTATTAAAATTAGTGCAAATGTACCAGAACACATCATATTTGTATTGCAATTTACCTAATAATACCCTATTATGGAAATTAGATTTCAATATAGGGAGTATGAAAAATATGAAAAAGTTGTTTACTATTTTACTTTCTTTGGGATTAGTTGTGGGGCTATCCTTCAGTTTGACTGATTCTGCGGAAGCACAGGTAAAGATTAAAACTTACCCAAACTGTACTGCTTTGAATAAGGATTTCAAAGGTGGAGTGGCAAGAGCATCTAATGTTAAAAACAAAGGGGGGAAAACTAAGTACAAGCCATACGTTTCAAAAGCGCTGTATGACGCTAATAAGAAAAGTGACCGGGATAAAGATTTTATTGCATGTGAGCGATAATAGGTATAAATATCAAAAGGAGGGCTGATCAGTCCTCCTTTATTTTTGGTTGTTTCTGAGAGATGGGTGCACTTTAATGGTTCGTAATAATTCTCTTCAATGATTTGTAAGTCACATACTACAACTCACTAGGTTGCTTGATAGGTATACGACTTTTTTTATTATCAAGAAATTAGATAAAATATCTGACTATCAGATTTGCTATTTTTTAAAAAACCTTGGTAAATATGCTTTGTGCGCCTCTAGCATTTCGTCTACAATAGCTACAGCCACTTTATCGTTAGCAACAAGCGGATTGATAGTCAATGCAACGATTGCTTTTTCACGACTTCCTTCTACCGCAGCCTCAATTGCCATCTGTTCAAAGATTTAATCATTTGTATCAATCCTCGAACTGGAACTGGCATTTCTCCCATCGTTAATGGATCCGGACCATCCTTCGTAATTACACAGCTAACTTCAACATTACAAAATTGGATTAATGGATCGACTTATAACAACAGATGACCTCAATGGAATTGATGAAGAAAAGTTGTTATTGATAATTGACTATAAAAAAACCACCTTAAAAAGAATAATTACTCTCTTAAAGGTGGCTGTTATTAAATGAATGTCGATAAGATTAAAAAGGAACAAGCGAATCGTATCTTCGCTAAAAAAAATGGCTCCGCAGGTAGGACTCGAACCTTCGACCCTCTGATTAAAAGTCAGATACTCTCCTAGCTGAGCTAATCCTCCAATATGGTGACCCCTACGGGATTCGAACCCGTGTTACCTCCGTGAAAGGGAGGTGTCTTAACCACTTGACCAAGGGGCCATATTAAATTTGAACAAAAAAAATAACCCTAAAGGGTTAGCCTGGCAATGTCCTACTCTCACAGGGACG
>NZ_NUOW01000005.1:22891-23153 GCF_002584635.1 Bacillus sp. AFS031507 | reverse complement strand
TATTCATTTGAGGTAAATGGATTTGAATATCTGTTAGAACTTGAAGTTGATTTTCATTTCTTGTTTCTTTGTTTAAAGCTGTGTAAACCTGTCTAATATAGTAGTTGGTGATATTGTACAAGTTTTTCGCGTTAAAACAGAGTGAGTCACAGTAGTCGAACAATTCATGTTCCGACTGAATTTGTATTTTATAGGATCGATACATTTCATTCACCCCTCTCCAAAAGGAACAAACGTTCTGTTTATATTCCCATTATACCAA
>NZ_NUOW01000005.1:0-22872 GCF_002584635.1 Bacillus sp. AFS031507 | reverse complement strand
CCCATATCTAAAGCTAGGGGGTTTTACGCTGCTTTTTGATAAGTTATCATCTGTTATTTTCATTTCTACATTATCCTGTTTAAGATCATTGTCCTGTTTAAGAGCATTTCCTATCCAAAATCCACTAAATGCAATGCAAAGAGCTAATATTATGACCGCGTATTCTATTTTCATTTTTTTCCTCCTCCGCATACCTCGACATCTTAAATAGGTAATTATTTATATCTTTATTTTGCAAAAGCAAGATGAGCTGTTTGTTTTGCTCAACTTGAATTTCACTATTTTTTTTAATTTGGTAAACCCATCTAACAACGAATGCTAGGACAATTAGTGGCAAAAAGGTTATTATAGGAATTAAGGTATTCATCATAAAAGAATCCTCCAATTTTTTTACTATCTACTATCTATTTGATTCAACTACTCTTTTTTTCCATATGTACCAAGGAATCAAGAATTTAATCAAACGTTTGGTTATTTTTTCCAGACCGTATGTACCAAGGGTCCATGGAATGAGCAGAACAATCCATAAGTACCGTCTAAAACCTACAAATGATAACTCATGATGATAAGTTCCCCTTTGTTCCCCATCCTTCGTTCACCTTCATCAATAAATCCACATTTTTTATATAAGTCTTGTGCGACAGTATTTTGAATGTTAACTGCTAGGACAATTTCATTCGTTTCCCTAAAGTGTTCCTTTACAAAGGAAGGTAATTGCAAAAGGACATTCTTGGCATACCCCTTACCTTGATGACGGAAATCTGTCGAAAACGCTCTTAGTAAAATGCAACGATCATTATTAGAGAATGGTTTTACCCCTTCATTTTTATGTAGATTGAAAAAGGTGACCAAATTTTCTTGATCCATCGCTAAGATTGAATATCGATCTGGATCTTCATTTGAAAGTTTGATACATTCTGTTGGTGTACCAGTAAATCGAAGTTGTTCCTCAGATAAATGATACTGTTCGATGTCATTCTTATATCTCTCATCGTAAAAATATAGGTGCATTGCTAGATCCCCCATCAACAGGAATATTCGTTCTTTTAATATAAATTGGGCTTACTTTACTATACTCAAACTCTCTGTTTAGATGCCTCAGCTATCAATGCAAAAATATAGAAAAGATTAATTGGCTAAATTGCTGACGCTAATACCATCATCATTTAAGACCGCTTGAAATGTCTTTTGCTCTTTTAATAAAGGGATTTCTATCGTTTTACCATTTTTTAAAAATCTATCTTTAATTCTTTCAATTACATTTATTTTTTCCAAAAATATCACTCCATTAAACCGATTCGTTCCATTATCTTAATGATAGATTATTAGGGTTATTTTTCCAACAAAACTTTCACAATAAAAAGAAAAATCCCCTTAAAGAATATTTACATCAAAAGTGATATATTATGACTAGTAAATCAATCATCAAGGAGGATTACATTGAAAAAGCTCGTAAAAGTAGTCGCAGCAATTATTGAAAATGAACAGAATGAGATTCTTTGTGCTCTTAGGTCCCCAGAAATGTCTATTCCAAATATGTGGGAGTTTCCAGGAGGAAAAGTGGAAGCAAATGAGGATATCTACTCAGCCCTCGTAAGGGAGATTGATGAAGAATTGGGATGTAAAATTGAGACGTTAAATGAAGTTTTTAACGATAATACCCATGAATACGAAACATTTATCATTAATTTAAAATCGATTAAATGTAAAGTTGTAGAAGGAACACCAATGCCAAGTGAACATTCCAAATTAATTTGGCTAAAAACAGAAAATCTAGATTCACTAAAGTGGGCACCAGCTGACATTCCAGCAGTTGAACAATTAATCCATGAAAAATAGTCTTCTCGAAAAGAGAAGACTACACTTTTTTTGTAAACTCTGTATATAGCGTTGCGGGTATTTCGTGCTCTAATTTGATTTTCACTGTGATCGGTTTTTCACCTTCGTATTGGACCGTACCTCCTTTACCAATATAAATGAAAGGCTCATTCTTCCCATCTATTTCCCTGTACTTCCTCACAAATAAATGAAGATTAACTCCACGTTGCTTATTGTGAATAATGTTCTGTCCTCGATCAGAATGTTGGGCAGTACTATTTTGTGATTGCCATTGGAAGTATCGCTCATTAATAAATTTATCTTTGTAGTTAATACTTTCCTTTACATCCTCTTCTTTATGCAAATCAATAAATAGGAAATATTCCTTCCCATTAGCGAGCAACCCTGAACCCCTAAAGGAACTATGGATTTTTCGATAGTTAGAAAGTAACGCAGCGTCCATCATTTGATATTGTTCATACAGTTTAAAGTGTGGAACACCGTAGTATTCAGACCTAAACTCTTTTTCGTAACGGAAAATCCCGTAGGTAATGGTATCTTCTATATATTTTCGATACTCCCTATTTTCTAGTAATTCTTTAAAAATTGGAGCCTTAACAAGTATTCCGTTCGTATAATTAAATAGTTTTGGTTTACTCTTTAACTGACCGCTATCATAGTAGTTCTGGTTCAAGCACTCAAATGCATGTAATACACTGTCATCGTCAACGTCATTAATCATCTTTAAGATTTGATGCATAGCAATTTCTAAATTAATTTCTTCATGTTCTAACAAATATCTAATGATAATAAACTCATAAATCCTGTTTAGAGGAAGCTTACTGGATAATTCTTTTAAAGCCCCTTCGAAAGCTTCGTTTTGTAATAATCCTTTTAAATAATCATTTTTTTCAACTTTTGCCACAAATTGTAGATACGTTTTTTCACGGTCAATAAATTTTGTGGGATCAGGTGCCCCATCATATTTTAGATAATCCAATAATAAATAAGGAATTCTCCCTTGATTAAGCTTCTTAAATTCAAAATACTCTTCCTTTAGGTATTTCATCGAGTTAAAGTTTTCATTGTCAATCTGTGCCAATATTCTTTCTTGTGATATCTTATCCATTTGGATATGAGTACAGCCGGGAATATTAGCAAACCCAGTCGCAATCGCTACCTTTAAACTTTCTTTATCGTAGTATCGACTTCCGTTAAGTGCGAGTGCAATGAGAAATGTTTTATTATGGTTTGAGATAAAATCAAGGACTGTTAAGAAGCTTTTATCCGCATGTTTTCGTAAACCTCTTCCTAGCTGTTGAATAAAAACAATTGGAGAATTAGTTGGCCTCAGCATTAGTACCGTGTTGATAGAAGGGATATCCACTCCTTCATTAAAAATATCAACGGTAAATATGAATTCTAACTCGTCATGATCACTTTCTAATCGATTAATAAATCGCTCCCGTGTTTCAGGTGAATCAGCACCGTATAGACAAACACTTTTATAGCCTCTTTTATTAAATTCACTAGCCATATACTGAGCATGTTCGATACTGGCACAGAAACCAAGCCCTTTTCTTTTCTCGCCGTCATGGCCATAGAAGTTCATTTTTCTAATAATAAAATCTACCCGTTCATTAACTTTTAACCGCTTGGTTATTTCAGCAATATCGTCAATATTAACTTCACTTAAGTCAATGCCTTCAATATCAGTAATCCCAAAGTAATGAAAAGGAATAACTAACTCGTCCTCTAAAGCCTCATGTAACCGCACTTCTAAAGCCACATTATTATCAAAAAGATCAAAAACATTATAACCATCACTACGTTCAGGGGTTGCCGTCATCCCTAATGTGAACTTAGGCTCAAAGTAGTTTAAAACAGTTTGATAGGTCGGGCTTGTCGCATGATGAGCTTCATCAATAATTAGATAATCAAATTCATCCTTTTTGTATTCATGAAAACATTTAGAGATTGTTTGGATGGTGGCAAAAACATAATCCACATTCTTTTGCTTATGATTACCTGTCAGTAGTCCAAAAGAAAGACCCTCATTAGGTAAGAGCATTTCAAAAGTATCCTTGGCTTTTTTCAAAATTTCTTCCCTATGCACAATGAAAAGGAGTTTCTTTGGTTTCAAGCTCTTCACATCAAACGCTGACATATAGGTTTTACCCGTACCGGTTGCGGCAATTACAATCGCTTTATTCTCTCCAAAACTTCTCAATCTTTCTAAATTTTCAGTTGCTCTCTTTTGCATTCTATTTGGGACAATATATTGTTTGTTTTCATAAATCAACTGATGTTTTTTTTGTGTATTCTTAAAGCTATTTAAGAATTCCTCATATCTACTAATAAAATCCTGATCGGCATCTTCACTCATACTCCAGAGATAATCATATTCCTTTAAAACATCCTGTATAAATCGGGCATCCTCTTTCGTAATGATTTCTACATTCCACTCAATATTACTTTTCAGGGCACTTTGAGTGATATTCGAAGAACCAATAATCACTTTGTAGCTATCTTTGTACTCAAATATGTAGGCTTTCGTATGAAAACCAATCTCTTTATCCGTAACAAAAACCTTTAACTCAACATTATTAAACTCTCTAATTTTCTCAAGAGCTTTTGCATCTGTAAAATTGAGATAAGTGGAAGTAATAATCTTCCCTTTTATTCCCTTTTTTTCGGCCTCCTGTAGGGGATCAAGAAGAAGCTGCAGCCCGCTGAAGTTAATAAAGGCAACACTAAAAAAAAACCTTTCACACTCGCTCATCGATTTTACTAACTCTCTTAATAAATTCCCCTTTTCGGAATTCACAATCAACTTCTTTTCGACTGCTTCCATTGGTTTGCTCCTGACTATGTATTAACTATCTATACCTATATTGTTATTTATTGGATATGTGAAAATTGTACTATATTTGGGGATAAATAAAAAGATCCACTATTCAAGATGAATTTGTGGATCCCTTTTCTCTCTAAATGGATCTTGCTCGCTTAAAAGTATAATTAGTAACTTATGGTACGGTTCACCGTGGTGTAACTAGTCACCATGGAAGTGCTGATTATTTTAATCTTCGGATCGTGGTTCATTTGGGACCGCCGCTTCAGAGCAAAACATGGTCAGCAAGTACCTAAAGGCTTCGACCGAACCAATGAGGTATCAATCGATCCAACCACAAATAAAAGATTAGTCGTTTATTTCAACCCGGAAACCGGAGAGCGCTTTGATAAAGAAGAATAATGCAATTTATATAATTAAATTTAAAAGGAGCCACCGGCATTTATTTTTACAAACCGGGGCTCCTTTTCCTTTTGTTTTCTTATTAATAAAAACAGGCCTCTATTTATGTTACGGTTCTGCTTACTTTAATAGAAGGTAAACTAGAGGCAGAAGAAAACCATAAGGTTATCTCTTAAACATCCTTCCTGTTTTCCTCCATCTGTACTTCTTTTATTAAAGACCTAATGAGAAATTGTAGGAGTTCGCTAAATAGAGAGCTTCCGACACCCTCACAAGTCGAGTCATTTGATTCGATCAATCACTCTTAACAATTTATGCCCCACCACTTAGTGATTTATTTCTCGTGCCTGTCACGCCGCGAAGTTTATTAGATTTTGTCGAAATGCGAACAGTGCAATTGCACTGTTCGTATTTCGACAAAGTTAACCTTAAACAAATACATCTAAAATTAAAACTAGAATAAAGGCGACAAAAGAAAGGAGCGTTTCCATGACTGTCCAGGTCTTGAATGTTTCTTTAACCGTTAATCCCATATATTCTTTTACCAACCAAAAGCCGGCATCATTTACATGTGAAAGCATTAATGAACCTGCACCAGTGGCAATAACTAATAATTCTAGGTTAACACCTGACATATGCTCCACTACTGGAGAAACAATTCCGGCTGCGGTTGTTAGCGCAACAGTTGCTGAACCGGTAGCGACTCGGATTAATCCCGCAACTAGGAAGGCTAGGACAATCGGTGATAAGGACATTTGCTCGGACATTGCTGCAATCGCTGTCCCTACACCGCTTTCAATTAGAATTTGCTTGAATGCTCCGCCTGCTCCAATTATGAGAATAATCGAAGCTAATGGCAATAAACATTCTTCCGTTAATTTTTTAATTAACGTCCTGTCCATACCCTGGCGGAAGCCCAAGAAGAAATAGGCTGCAAAACATGAAATTAGTAAAGCAATAACCGGACTGCCAATAAGCAATAGAAATTTTTCAATAGCACCTGGCAGTGAAAGATATGGGGCAATTACCGTTAACATAATTAATATAACAGGCAGCAAGATAATGAAAAACGAAATCGCTGTACTTGGTAACCCGCTTGACTTTGTCACCACGCGGATTAATTCCGGTTCTCCAACAGGAGTTACCCGTTTTTGAATCCATTTTGAAAATAAAGGTCCGGCAATGACGGCCGTTGGAAAAGCAATAATTAATGAATAGAGCATTACATGTCCTAAGTTTGCATTATAAATGCCAATCGCTGTCATCGCACCAGGATGCGGAGGAACTAAACCGTGCACAATCGACAATCCGGCAAGCACCGGGATACCAATTAATAGAATGTTTTGTTTAGTAGATTTGCGAATCGAGATAACTAAAGGCAGCAAGATTACTAGACCAACCTCAAAAAACACAGGAATCCCAATAATAAAACCAGAAAGAAGCATCGCCCATGGTAGATATTTCACACCGAATTTTTTGATAAAGAAATCGGCTACTTGCATGCCCGCACCTGAGTCAGACATCATTTTACCTAAGATGGTTCCCAACGCTAAAATTCCAATCAGATGTCCAAGGACAGCGCCCACTCCCGTTTCATAGGCTGTGACAATCTTGTCCATTGGTACGCCAGAAAAAACAGCTAGAAACAGGCCGGCAACAGTTAAACTGATAAATGCATGCCATTTCCACCACGATACTCCTAAAATAACGATCACAATGGCTGCTAACGTAATACCTATTAAATATAAACTCATATTTTCTCACTCTCCCCTAAGAAATCGCTTACATACTATTCAAAAAAATGGGTTACTGAATGGAATCATTATAATTAACAATATAATTTTGTTTACCTGTATTATAGTAACCCGCGCTATATTCCAATACATTTCCTTCATCATCACAGGAACGACGAATTCTTTTTAACACCACTGTGTCTTTTTCTACGTTTAATTTTTCACTTACATGACTAGGTGCAATCGAAACGGCAAACTCATCTCGGAATGATTCCAGTCTAATGTTTTGCTCTTCTAAAAAGCGGTACAAAGATCCGATATTGACATCCTCTAATTCTTCCTCACTTATGTCTAATAAGATGTAATGAGTGAAATGAATATAGGGCTCGTTGTCCAATAAGTAGAGTCGTTCAATTTGTACACAATGGCTTCCAAATAAAGAATAAAGTTCCGAGTCTGGAGACAATTCAGCCTTTTTAATATTTAACACCTTTTTGGTGATGTGGTGGCCTTCTTCTACTAATAGTTCCGTAAAGCGTTTCCCTTTTGAAAGCTTCGCAGACGATACATTCGCGATAACCTTTGTTCCTTTACCACTTTTCTTCTCCAGATATCCTTCTTGAACCAGTTCTTTAATGGCATTCCGTATAGTAATTTTGCTTACATTAAATTCTTCTTCTAATTGAGGCTCGGAGGGAATGTTCGTGTGAATTGCATAAACACCATGTAAAATACGATCCTTCAATATTTCTTTTATTTGTAAGTACATAGGTCCCTTTTTTCGATTCACATTCATTCCCTACTCGCTCCTTCATCTCTTTATATCATCAATGGTTCCGGCCATGGCGGACAAGATCTCAGCTTCCGTCGACATCGGGGTATCGCCAACAATGGTGCAGGCCAGCATTCCTGCTGCAGCTGCAAACCGGACTGTTTTCTCAGGTGAAAATCCAGCCAGCTCGCCATGCAAAATCCCGCTAGTAAAAGCATCTCCGGCTCCAATTCGATCATATACGGAAAAAGAAATCTTTTCTGAGAAGTGAAACTGCCCATCTTTATACAAATATCCCCGTATAGAATGGGTATTATCACTATTAATCCCTCGGTGTGTTCCCGCAATCGTTTGAAGATCGAAGTGTTTTGCTACCTTAGGAATGAGGTCTTTCAGCTGTTCCTCCCGGGAGATTTCTGCTGTCTCCATTCCTAAAATATACATTGCATCTTTTTCATTCATCATGACGATATCAGCCAAAGCCAGCATGTCTTCATAATGAGGTTTCGCCTTACTGTACCCTCCCTCCCATAAGGAAGGGCGGTAATTACAATCGAAACAAACCAATCCACCTTTTTCTTTTACCTTTTTAGCCTGCTCTTTCATACTAGCACGGACACCATCGGTCATGGCAAGCGTTATACCGCAAAAGTGAATGATATCTGTTTGTTCGGCAATCAAATCCAGATCATAATCCGAAACATGGGCGGTATTAAAGCTGCTTTCCAGGCGATTGGTATAGGTAACCCGGCTAGCCCGCTGTCCAAAACCATTTTCTAAAAAATACAACCCAAGATATTTTCCGCCTCTACAAACAAATTTCCGATTGATTCCCAATCGCTGTAAGAAAGAAAGGGCTGCATCACCTAAAGGATTCTCTGGTAATTTCGTCACAAGATAGCCATCATAGCCTAGCTTGGTCATCGCAGAAGCAACGTTAACTCCCGTGCCTGAAAAAGAGTATTGTAATGTGTTAGCCTGAGTCAGTAATTCATATCCCGGCACCTGCAAACGCATCATTACTTCACCGAATGCAACAATTTGTTTAGGCATGTTTTTCAACCAATTTTTTTGTAATGGCGAGTAGTGTCCTCACATCATCCGGATTTGTTTTTCCAGTTTCCTTATTAATAATAGAAGAATAAACGTGAGGAATAATTTTAGGCACTTTTGCTTCCAATGCAATTTCTAAAATGGTCTCAAAATTATCTAAATCAATGCCTCCAGTTGGTTCTAAGGCAAACCCTTCTTCACCGCAAGCTTGTGCAACAGCACGGAACTCTTCCTCATGCTTTAAGCCTTTCATCGGGAAGTATTTCAAGGCATTTCCTCCCATATCCCGCACTAAGGCAATCGCCGCTTTGATTGGAACAATGGCTGTTTCACCAACTGCCGCACTTACAGGACCAGTAGAAATATTTACGTACCCTACTTTTCCAGTTGGTGATACAAGAGAATTGATCCAGCTCTCTTTCTCCCCTAAATTAGCACGTGTTGCCCCGACAGCAGGAAACACTTGATTGATATGACTACCCGGATAAAATTTAGCGATTTCCGCTACCACTGCTGCTTGTTTATTATCCCCAGCGCCAAGGCCAATAGATACGGCTTCATCAATCGCTGCCCCATATTCCTTCATCGCTGTCACAGCAGCCTCTACCGAAGGATAATCCTTGGAAAGGACTCCAACTAATACATGACCTTCCGCCGCTTCAAAAACTTCGATGGCATTTTCAATACTATTAGCCAGCACATTCAATGCGACTCGGTTGTGATAAAAACGTTTTTCGATGTTTGTCATTGTTCGCTTCCTCCTAAAATGGCTCTTAATTGGGCTTCAATTACGTAAATGTCGTCACCCTGTAATGGTCGTGGATCAAGATCGAAAAAGCCCTGTCGAATTCCGTAATCACGGGTATAAATCGCAATTTCACCATTTCTTAACTGGTCATTTACTTCCTTCGCCGTTGTTTTCGTCACAGCCGGATCAATCTGAATCCGAGCTCTAAAAATGGCACGTCCCGCTTCATCCTGTACAATCGTTACTTTTACACCGTCAATGGATTCAAGTGATTTGAGAACAGCCAGACTGGCTTTTTCCTTTTCGCTATTGTCGATCTTGACAAAATACTCATCCAATGCCTGCAAAAGTCCAAAGGTTGTTTCTTTGCCGACCTTCATGCTTCTGCCAATGCAGTGCATTTGAACCTTAAGCCAATCGATATAGTTTTGTTTTCCGGCAACGATACCAGACGTTGGACCTTCAATCGCCTTCGAGCCGCTATAAATCGCTAAATCGGACACTTGTACATATTTCTTCAAATCTTCCTCCGCAGCTGCATCGACAATCAATGGAACATGATTCGCTTGCGCCACTTCCCATGCTTCTTCAACCGAAATCATATTTTTTTGAACAGCGTGGTGGGATTTAACGAAAAGAATCGCCGCCGTATTTTCAGTAATGGCATCGGCAATGTGCTCCGCTTTGCCCTCATTGGCATAACCGACTTCCACTAATTTTCCGCCGCCGAGGAAAACCATCGTTTCCACCGGAGCCCCGTATTGAACGTTATGGCCCTTCAGCATGATGATTTCATTTTTTTGAATCGTTTCTTGATGAAGTCTTTCGCTTCTTCGTCTGTTTCCTTCAGTCACGATTGCTGCTACCGAAAGAGCGATTCCACTCGATGCTGAATTCACGACAACCGCTGCCTCTGATTGAAGCAGCCCAGCGATATGCTGTCCTGCTTTTTCGACTAAATCAGCGATTTCAACATAATTTTGCCCGCCTATTTTCATGGCCTCCATTACGGTGTCTGTGGGAGCTGAAACACCTAAAATACTCATCCGCCCGCTTGCATTGATAACCCTTTTCAAACCATATTTAGCATTCAATGTATTCTCCATTGATTACCACTCCTTTTACGACAATATTCTGCTCTGCTGTTCGTTCTTCTCCTTCAGAATCCATCAACTGGGTCACTTCATCCTCTATAGAAAATAATGTGAGGTTAGCTAAATCTCCGACTGAAATTCTTCCGAGTGCCGGCTTATTCAACCAGTCTGCCGCTTTAACTGTAACGGCATCAATGACCTCTTTTAAGGGATAGCCTAAATACAAAAATTTAGATAGTACACTGGCCATACTATAAACTGGGCCGTGCAAGCGATTTTTTCGATAGATATCCGTGCTGATCGTATCGAAGTGAATACCATACTCTTTCGCCTGCTCTGCCGTTTGGAAAGAGAAGCTAGCATTTCCATGGCCAACATCCAAATGTACTCCCCGTTTAATGGCATCCAGCAGCTTCGGAAGAGGTTTCCCAGCTTCATCAAATAAATTATTGGCTTTCCCATTTAAGTAATGGGTGATAATGTCTTTTTTCTCAAGTAAATCTAGGACATCATTAATATCCGGTGGCCCTGAACCAATATGGACCATCAGCGGCAACTCAGTGTCCTTAGAAAATTTCCGGGCCATTTTTAATGGTTCTACTCCATTTGGGCCTACGACGCTCTTACTAATCCTCGCTTTCAGTCCAACAATAAAATCTTTGTGGTCGGCTATGGCCTCTTTTAACGCATCTTCATCGAGCCACGAAAGGTCGGATAGCTCATCGATTCGCTTAAGGCCAATTCGTGAAATATTTAAAAAGGCAAAAACATTCGTTTTCGACTTTTTACAGCTGTAAACTAAGTCAGGCAAACGATCAGCGCCCGTACTGCCGGCATCTACAATCGTTGTTACCCCTGATTTATAGCCAATCTCATCCACATCATCACCATATGGATCAAATTCTGGAAAGGCATGGACATGCATATCAATCCATCCGCTGGAAACCATCACTTGATGTTTGAAGTTCGTTACATTACCGCCATTTCCAGTACCTGCCGGAACAATGTTTTGGATTTTCTTATTTTCTACGATGATGTCTACAGAATTTCCATTGACAAGTTTTACATTCTGCAATACAAAACAATCTTTCATTTCCCTCATCCTTTTCGGTAAACCTAATAAGTGGGTACTTGTATACGGTTACATCTACCTCTTTTGTTTTTCTTTACAGGATTAGGTTACCACGTATTTTTACTCAGGTCAATATAACGTTATAATGTTTAGAACTTATATTGTAACTTCTAAATAAATCTTTTCTAATTTATTTTTCCTTGAGAAAAGCAAATGCAAGCACAAAAATGCCCCAAAAGTTTCTTTTGGGACATTTTTTATTGGCAAATATTAAACATTATTTATCTCTTTTCCACAATTACGGAATGATAGCTGTTAAACAATTTCAATGATAAATTCTTGGTGAATTCTTGTGCCTCATGAATAAATGCTGTTATCGCAGGGCTTGTATACTCTGTTGAACGGACCTCAAGCCCTAAATTTTGGTACACTTGCGGGTTTAAATAGGAAGCTGTGATTTTGGACAAGCTGGAAGGGATGGCCAACTCAGGAAGAATCGTATTTCCAACTCCCTCTTGAACCATTGCGATGATAGTAGCGATATCGCTGACTTCAAATTGAATATTAGGTGAGAAACCTTGTTCCTTAAAGATCGCCCGGATGACATGACCACATTCTTTTGGCATGATGAAAGGTTCACTGGCGATATCCTTTATTTCGATCGATGATTGATGACTCAGTGGATGGGTTTCTGGTACAAAAACGACCATTTTATCCTGCAGTAAAGGAAAAAATTCGAACTCATGCTTTTCTTCCGGGACCACGGTTACTTCCACGACTGACAACTTAAGCCAATTTCTCACCTCTTCATAATTCCCCTCATAAAGCACTACTTCTACACCGGGAAACCGTTTTTTAAAAGAGCTGATCATTCCTGGCAGTAGTTTGGCTGACATGCCCGAAATGCTTCCAATTCTAACCGTCCCTGTTTCAAGTCCCGTGATTCCAGTAGCCTCATTGATGATCCTTGTTTTAATCATGATTAAATCTCTAACTAGGCTCGCGATCCGTTCGCCGACCTTCGTCAAACTGACTCCAGTCCTATGCCGGTTCAATAATTTTATATTTAGCGCTGATTCCAATGCGGCTACTGCTTGACTGACTGCCGATTGTGAGAGGCCGATTTGCTCACCAGCTTTTGTAAAGCTTTTTGTTTCCACTACCTTTAAGAAAACCTCTAATTGAAATAGAGTCATAAGATTCCTCATTTCCTTACATTAGATTTTACTTATATATAACATTCAAAGTATTAATTTTACTTATATCATAACTCATCATATACTACAATCAACGACGAACAGAAAGGGGAGATCGTTCATGAGCGTTTTACAAGCAGAGGGTCAGGAAATTCTTAAGGAAATCGAAACAAGCAAGTCGGTGCTAATCGATTGCTGGGCACCATGGTGCCCGCCTTGCAGGTTGATTGGAGCCGTTTTAGAGGAAATTGATCTAGAGTTTGATTTAAAAATTGTCAAAGTGAATGCGGATGATAATCCGGATTTTATCAGCGAGTTTCAGGTAATGGGAATCCCTACATTATTGCTTTTTCAAGATGGCCAGCTTGTTGGGAGGATCACTGGTTTTCAACCTAAAGTTCAGTTAATCGAATCCTTAAAAAAGTATGGATTGATAGAATAAGGATTTCTTTTGTTCCACGAGGCAGCTGATGTGCTGCCTTATGGTTTCCTACCTATCAAAGTTATTATTCTCATTATTGCATCGGATTGGCAAAATCATTAACCCAAATTTGAACTTGGTCATTTTCGTGAATTTCCCCAGGCCTTTCTACTGCACAGACGATCCCCCGCCGCTTATAACCTGCTCGCACAAAACGGAAAGATAACTTCTCATGGTTTTCATATTGCTTTTGGAATTCATCCCCAGGTAGCAAGGGCTTCTTCGTTAATTTGTTTTATGTTATGATGATTTGATTGTTTACCTATCCTATTACACATTTTCATTCATCTAAGAAAAGAGGTATTTATGCAAGGCACTATATTATCTAAGCAACATTGGTTTCTCATCTTAACACTTACGTTATTAACATTTGTTCTCGGGACAAGCGAGTTTGTTATCGTCGGGATCTTAACTGATATTTCCTCGAATCTTCATATAACAAATGCAAAAGCAGGTACCCTTGTTTCTGCATTTGCCATTACTTTTGCCATTACCACACCACTCGTTATGTCAGCAACAAGCCATTTTCCAAAGCGCAAATGGATGCTGTTTTTGATAGGAACGTTCATCATCCTGAATGCTTTGTGCGTGATATCGACTAGCTACTTCATGCTCCTTTCCCTTCGGATGATAACCGCAATTGTAACAGGGGTCTTAATCTCACTTGCGATGATTGTTGCAAGTGAAACGATACCAATCACAAAACGTGGAATTGCTATATCATGCGTTTTTGGTGGGTTTACTCTTGCAAACGTGATCGGAGTACCCATTGGAACGGTCATCGCTAGATGGTATGACTGGCATGCAACCTTCCTGTTAACAACTTTTCTGGGTGGAGTTGCATTTTTGGCATCTATCTTGAATTTGCCTAATAAGCTCAGTCAATACCGTAGTTCGATGCGTGATCAATTTTCTTTGTTGACCCACCCACGAATCTTAATGGCTTTTTTCATTCCATCTCTTGGATTTGGAGCAACTTATGCCGTTTTTACTTATCTGGTTCCCATCCTAAAAAAAATGGATGCACCAAGTAGTTCAATCAGTTTAATCTTGTTTGGCTACGGATTTATTTCGATTTTTAGCAACATACTCGCTGGAAAAATTGCCAGCCACAATGCGATCGGACGCCTTCGGTTTGTTTTCCTTGTGCAAGCATTTGTTCTGATCTGTTTATATTGGACAACCAATCACTTTATCTTTGGATTGATTAACATTGGCATGATGTCATTAATGGCCATTCTTTTAACAACATCGACCCAGCTTTATTTGATAGACCTTGCTAGTATTTATCAACCAAAAGCAACAGGACTCGCAGCTTCATTGATGCCAGTCGCCAGTAATGTGGGTATCGCCTTTGGCTCCGCTTTAGGAGGCATTGTTTACCATCAAGGACCTTTGATGAATGTGACACTTGTCGGTGGGTTAATTGCTTTCTTTGCAAGTCTTCTAACTTTCCTAAGTCATCGATTAGACCGACAACAAATGAAACTAGTATAATAGTAGGAAGAGACCGGATTCAAGCAGAATCCGGTCTCTTGTCATTTCGACATACTTCGGATGGTGACAGTGTCACGCCCCGGTTTTTCTTGTTTCACATCGATGTTCCACGCAGTAAAAGTGATACCTGACCCCCAGCGTGTTAAAGCTTTAACGAATCGGGGGTCAGGCACACTAGCCTTTGTTGGCAGTTTTTTAATATGTAATTCGAATCTTGGAAAAATAAATTACCAGACCTTGAATAGTTTATTAAGATCACTTTCAACGGACCCTAAAGCATTACTAGACGCATCTGGCACAAAAGGAACCTCTCTACCTTTCTTTAGTAGAGTTCGGTCAAATAATCTTCTTGGAGCGCATTGTTTAGTTCCTTTTCGGTCATGTCGGGAATTTTCGTATGGTCTATTAGGATTTTTGCTGCATTTGGCAGTGAATTCTTTTCACTCCATTTTTCTGGTTCCCAAAGGCCTGAACGTTTCATCGCTTTCGCACAATGAATAAAGCATTCTTCCACTTCAATGCAGATTCCAACCAAGGGTTTCTTCCCATGATGGGCCATTCGTTCAAGGAGAATGTCATCTTTCACCAAGTATGCTTTTCCATTCACTCTTAATGTTTCCCCTAGTCCAGGAATCAGAAAAAGAAGACCTGCCTTTGGATTGGATAAAATATTCCGCATTGTATCTATTCTTTTATTCCCTGGCCGTTCTGGAATAATGATATGCTTTTCATCAAGTACAAGAGCAAACCCAGGCGTGTCTCCACGAGGTGAAACATCGCAACATCCAGAAGCATCAGATGTAGAGATCACTAGAAAAGGAGAGCGGGAAATAAAATCCTCACAATGATCGTCTACATAGGAAATCACCTTTTTTCTAACTAGTTCACTCGGTTCCCCTATAATAGAACGTAATTCATCCTCTGTTTCAATTTTATCTTTACATGTAGGCTTAGGTACCGACATTACTACACTCCCCTTCCTTATCCTAGCAATTATAACAAGGTTCCTCAGTGTTTATTTTTATCGATTTTCACGAATATAATTAGCCACTAGCAGTCCACTCTCTACTTGAATACGCACAAGCTTTTGAATCGGAATCGCCGTATAATCAAGCTCACATTCAAGGTTTTCACAATATTCTTTTAAGAACTGTTCACCTTTCTCACAGGTTTCCATGAGTTTGCTCATTGCGATCTCTTCTTTATTTTTTTGCTGCCTAAGCCGTTCGATTTCATATTCACAAGTACGAACTGTTAAACCTAAGTACAAGCCATTGTAGAACTTTGCAGCTTGTAAATTATCAAAAATCTCTGCCATGGAAGCATTTTTTTCAAATTCAGGATTACTTTCAGCCCAATTGATTTTGGCTTCACTGCCTTCTCTAATATACTGAATCACTTCTTCTACCAGTTTTACAAATGGGTTCTCTTCACAGATATAAGGGCGGACTTCTGTTAGCAGCATATCTAGGCGGGCAAAATGAGCTTGTGATTGTTTTACCCCCTGTAAAATGGCTTCTTTCCGTGTGATTTCCCCCTCACTCAAATCCTCAATTCGAGAATCAAAAAAATAAGGCAGCTCAGTAAGAAGAGTTACACAGTCTGCTACGCTCGATGCATAGTCTGAACTTGAAGTTCCATTTTTTATATTTGGCTTCTCACCGCTAAATTTTTCTATGAAATCATAAGCTTCAGCAATTGTCATATTTTTAAAGATAGCTGGAGAAAATTTCGTTATGAAAGGTTCTTCGGGCTCTCCTAAATTTAAGGGGATACCTTGTTTAATAGCTGAATCCCTCAAACTTTCATACAGCTCTGGCAGATCATGTGTTATGTACCAATAAGCTCCCCCAAACCCTGCATTATGGAGGGAATACATAAACTCTGGTTTGATCTCTTGTATTAATGTCATTAAAGCTTGGGTTTCAGGTAGCGGGTTGTGAAAATGCAGCTCTTTGTAATCAATCGGAAAAGTCCATTCCACCTGTTCATAGCCGATTGGCCGAAAATAATTTTTCGTGTAGGTATAAACATTAAACGGCCCTTTGAACCAGTTTTCATTTAGACGAACACCATCAGGGTCAATACATTTAATCATGTACCATTTAAAGCCTAATCCTTCTCGTAATTCGTCATTCTCAGCCAAAGCACGAGAAAAGTACTCGAGTGTCATGGCACCAATAGGTTCATTAGGGTGAGGACAGGCAAAGCATAAAGCATTCCTTGGACCATCTCCAATTTTCATACATAAAATCGAATGTCCCTTTCGAGATTTTCCAGCCTCAAATACGGTAACGAGATCGGGAAACTCATTAGCAAGCTTCCTGCAGCTCTCATCCATTTCATCTACAGTCAGAAAAGCTTTATAATCAGGAACATTAGTAACAACAGATTGAAAATTCATGTAATAGTTTCCTTTCATTTCATCTAAGTATTTCATGGCTTCATGAGTATCCCCATAGCTGAAGCTAGGGGTTTTACGCTGCTTTATGATAAAGAAGGGGCCACCCCATATATAGCTAATGGCCCCAATTCCTGTGCTAATTATAACCCCATCCCATTCAACAAATCCCTTAACGACTTTAGCTCTTCAACCGTCAATGTAACACCTTTTCCCATTTTCTCATGGTTCGGTGCCCATTCACGTAAATCATATTTGGGCTCTTTTCCATTCCAACTAATCAGATTTAGTTCTTTGCTCCAGCCTTTTGGGGACTGTGAAATTGCCCCAATAGTCTCTTTTATTTCAAATTTAATTTCAGCCATCATCCTTGGCCTCCAATCCATCATTATTTCTTTAGTCATTCTGTTCATCAATGCGCAAATATTTCATTTTTAAATTTTCTTTGCTCTGGACCCGAGCTCCCCCAATTAGGCAGTACACCACAATAGTTGCCTAATCCCTCCATCGAAAAATTTATTTTTTAAAAGAGTGGTTTCAAAGTAAGGTATGTACTCTAATAGTTTTTAATAGTCCCCCTTCCGTTCCCCTATTGCTAATTATTGCATCGGATTCTTATAATCATTAACCAAAACCTGGACTTCATCATTTTCGTAAATGATTCCAGGCCTTTCTACTGCACATACGATCCCCCGCCGCTTATAACCTGCACGTACAAAACGGAGGGATAACTTCTCATGATCATCATAGTGCCTTTGGATTTCATCACCAGGTAAGGTACAAGGCTGGTTTTCTCCCATACATATTAATCCTGCTCCACTTGGAAAAAGGATACGTGAACCCATGGTAAGTTTTGTTAATTCCGGAAATCCCTTTACCAATACATTAGCCCCTAACCACTCAGGCAGAACAGATTCAACACCTAATTCTTCTGCAACCCTGTCTAATTCTTCCACAGACACAATCGTTATTTGGCGGCGGTTTAGAATCTCTGTTCCTCTTGGATACATCGGCTGCCTTGAATCAGCCTTACTGGTAATTCCAAAGTGGCGATCCCCACGAATCCCCCCAAACTCAAGATTTGCTTCTGTTATTCTTCTAGTTACAAATGTCTTTGGATTATCTGCAATTAATACCGCATTTATGTTTGCCCAGACTTTTTTCAAAAGAAAACTCCTTTTCGTTCAAACAATTCCTAAAAATAATACCTCACAACCTAGATTGGACTGGAAATGCTTGGTTTATTTATTTACAAACTACTCGAAAGGTGTGGTAAAATTTATTTTATCAATCAATTAATTCCAATACAAAGCAGGTGTTTACGCGTGTCCTCTGAAAAAGAAGTGAAGCTTTATTTTGTTCGGCATGGTGAGACCCATTTTAATGTAGAGAAGCGATTACAGGGATTTTGTGATTCACCACTTACAGATAAAGGAATTGAACAGGCTAAATCTGTAGGAATCGGTTTATCTGATATAGAATTTAAAGCAGTATACGCAAGTGAAAGCCAGAGAGTAGTAGATACGGCTAGGTATGCCATTGGCCATCGAAACATCCCCATCATTACTGATCCACGTCTAAAGGAAATGAACTTTGGTGTTTTGGAATCCCTATTACAAACGGAAATTCTAGCTCAATATGGGAATATCCTAGAGACATTATTTAGTCTTAACGATTTAAATATGTCAGCACCTGAAGGGGAATCCTATTTACAGCTATTTTCACGAACAAGCTCTGCTATCGATGAAATCATTCATAAGCATAAAAATGAGGGTGGAAATGTCCTAGTATTTTCACATGGGGTAACGATCGGCAACTACTTAATGCAATTAGCAAAAATGAGCGGTTATACTCACCATGATAATTGCAGTGTCTCTGTAATCAAATATTTGAACGGTGAATTTTATGTAGACAGGATTGCTGACACTTCTTTTCGAGATAAATACTAACTAAAATAAAGGGCAGCCCACTCCTCAAGCTGCCCCTTGTATCTGTATCCATTATGTCTTATTTCTAGTTATAGTAAACTAAGTGATAATCAGATAATAGTCTTATTGGTTCAATAGATTAATAAACTCTTTCATGAACCCCGGAAGATCTGGCCATGCATGCCCCGAAACGAGATTGCCTTGAACATGAAGAGGATTTGTAATATAGGTTGCCCCTGCTGCTTCTACATCCGGCTTACAGGCGATATAGGCGGTCAATTCTCGACCTTCCAAATATTGACGAACAGTTGTTAATACCTGACCTGCATGGCAAATGGCCCCCACAGGTTTATTTGCTTCAAAAAAATGAGCGACAATTCTTGGGACATTTTCATTTAAGCGAATGTATTCCGGAGCCCGCCCTCCTGGAATAATGAGCCCATCGAATTCGCCCGGATTTACATCTTCAAAAGCTAACTGTGCTTCAATTAAGTATCCTTTGCTTTCCGTATAAGTATCCCAGCCGATAAAGTCATGGACAACTGTTTGCAGCTTCTTCTTTGATGGTGCTGCTATTTGTACATTAAGACCTTCTTCAAGACAACGAAAATACGGATAATAAATTTCCAATGCCTCTACAGCATCTCCTGCTAGGATTAATACTTTTTTTGACACGTAAAAAACTCCCCCTTTAAAAAAATTTGGCTATTGCCTTTATTTATATATTCATGATGGTTCTAATAATTCCCTTATATTCGAAAAAGCTTCATATCCAGCAAACACAATACCGCCGTTACTAATAGCAAGATATTACCGTTTTCGTTTAGAAAACTCTTTCTAATTTAAAATAAACAAGCCTGATCCTGAGATTCCGTGCCTGTCACGAATCGGATTTTCTTGTTTCACAACGATGTTCCACACGACCCTTTATTTTGAATAAAGCAAAAAAAAGTCGAACAGTACAAGTCACTGTATGTCTTAACCATGTGACTTCATTGGAACATATTCTTTGTATTCGATAATCCATCCGTCGTCTTTTTTTGCATAGATTTAATGCATTTCTGCTGCATCAAAAATCCACCTTTATCAAGTAGTTAAAAAGTTCCAATCAAAGTAAATATTCTACAATATCTTCCATTATTCCTTTAACTACGATTTTTATAGATTATGAACCTATACAAAAACACATACGGCTACACTCACTCTCTATTAATATTATCAATTGTCCCTCTAATACGTTTCATATTTAACCATTATTATAGTAGAAGGATAAAACGGAATTTTTCACCTATTTCTATATTAAGAAAAGACCGGATTCAAGTACAATCCGGTCTAAGGTCATTTCGTCATACTTCGGGTGGTGACAGGCACCATTCTTTGGCGATTGCCACTCTGCACCAGAATCGTCCCTAAAATAACCGTTAAAGCACCTATACCTGATTCCCAAGGAAGATATTCCCGATAAAACAAAACACCTAGTACCATCGCAATGAGAGGAGAAATAAAAAGCCAGGTAGACGGAAAAACAGGATTGGTCCTCGAGACTAGCCAGTAAAAAAGAGTATGACCTATCATTGAGCCAAAAACTATTAAATAAAGAAACGAGCCTATGGATGCTGTACTAGTCAAGCTAGTAAACTGTATATCCTCTGTAAAAAGAGACAAAAGAATGAGTAAGATTCCCCCATGCATCATTTGGGCTGCATTTAATGCAATGGGGGAATCTGATTCAAATTTTTCCATCACATGTTTTGAATAAATGGCCCCAGAAGCATAAAATACCTCGCCAATGACAATCAAGAGACACCCCATTAACCAGTACCGTTCCCCCTGAAGAGTAAAGCTTGGCAAAATGAGAAGAGCAACTCCTACAACACCTACAAGGCATCCAATAAAAGAAATTTGATTCACTTTCTTCTTCAATATGGTCGTTTGGATCAATAAAATTATCATCGGACCGGTAGCCGATAGCACAGCGGCTGCACCAGACGTCACATATTGTTCTGCCCAATATAAAGTTGCAAACGTCCCAAAGGTTAAACCGATCCCTGTAATCAGCATTTCCTTACGAAATAACAAACCTATCGTGGTTTTTCTTCGCAAGACCATGAACCCAAAAAGAATAAAACCTGCAATAAAAAACCGAAGTCCAGCAGAGAAAAAGGGTGGAATACCTGCATCTATCCCTATTTTTATTGCTAAAAAGGTCGTACCAAAAATCAAACACATGAACAAATAACCAATCATCACCATTAACAATTCCTCCTTTTTTATCCATTATAGGAGGTTGGGGATAGAACAGATTATCATCAATAGAACAGTTCAATAAGGAATCGTGGTACAATCAAGGAGAAATGGGGGAAGGACATGACCAATGGTGATTATCTATTTAAACAAATTTATGATTATGTTTTACACCGGATTGAACGCAATGAGTGGCAGGAAGAGGATAAGCTTCCCTCTGTAAGAAAATTAGCTGAGGAAATGAATGTTCATCGATTAACGGTTTTAAAAGCCTATCAGTTGCTTAAACAACAAAATAAAGTATATGTCAAAGATAAATCAGGATATTATGTTCAATTAAGTGGAAGAGCGAAATTTGAAAATCTAGAGAATCCTCTTATTTCAGCATACGCACAAAAAAATCACTTATCCGAGATTCATCAAGTTCCGGTTTCCTATAATTTTTCACAGGCGTTAATTGACCCCAGCCTCTTGCCTAATCTCTTTTTATCCGATTACGTAAAAAAAGTGTTTGATCTCTATCCCAAAGTGCTGGCAACCTACTCAACCGTTCAAGGAGACAAGGAGCTGCGGGAAGCACTGTGCGAATATTTTATTGACCAGTATAAAACGATTACAACAGCGGATAACCTGTTAATCACGACTGGTTCTCAGCAAGCGATTTACCTCATTGCTCAAGCTTTTGTTAAATCAAGAGACACCATTTTAATGGAACAGCCAAGCTATAGTGCCGCAATTGATACTTTTAGAGCACAAGGAGCAAATATTGTAACCGTGGACATCCAACCTGACGGATACGATTTAGAGCATGTTGAATTTATGATGAAAAAATACAAGCCACGACTCTTTTATATGAATCCAACCTTCCATAATCCAACTGGATACACGGTCCCAGCCGCACAAAGAAAGCAATTAGTCCAATTAGCTGAGCAATATCGCTGTCTCTTAATCGAAGATAACGCCTATCACGACATCTATTTTGACCAAGAGCCTCCTCCTCCCTTTTACACCTATGACACATCTGGAATCGTGATTTATGTAAGGAGCTTTTGCAAATATATCTCACCTGGACTACGAATTGCGGTAGTAAATGCACAATCATCCATTATGAAACCACTCCTAGGGGTGAAATCACTAGCTGATAACGGATCTCCACTCCTGAATCAAAAGATTTTCCTTCATTACTTTTCATCACCCAGACTGCAACAACACGTTGAAAAACTACGAATTGCCTTACAAATAAGAAAGGAAATCATGGAGGAAGAACTAGCGGGAACAGATTGGCACTGGACCAGCCCAAATGGTGGCTTGAACTTATGGGTACGGCTTCCCAACCACCAATCGACAGATGAATTATTAGTTAAATGCCTTCAACAATCAATCTCCATTGTTCCTGGTCGTGTTTGTGATCCATTAAATCGGCCATCCTCATGGGTGCGCTTAAGCTATTCCTATGCTAATGAAGAACAAATCCGTAAAGGAATAAGGAAATTTATCAATTTAGTAGATGGAAACCCTGGGGACCGCTCTGGTGATCTACACTACCCTAGTTAAGAAGCCACGAGAAGAACGAAATCGCTAA
>NZ_NUOW01000059.1:0-2726 GCF_002584635.1 Bacillus sp. AFS031507 | reverse complement strand
CTATTCGAAAACCTATCCAATCGTTGCATGATCTTATCGGTAATCGCCGCTCCTAGATCCTCCTTTTTCTCAAAATGATAGTGAATGCTTGCCTTTGTGACACCCAGTTGTTTGGAGATGTCATCGTAGCTAAACGCTACATACCCTTTTTGTTGAATCAACTGCATTGCTAAATCTATTATTTGTACTTTTCGATTTTCCATAGTGCAATTCTAACTTACTAATAGGTAAGTGTCAATACCTCCATAATGTTACTGGCCACTTTTTATTTACCAAATCTATTTTTCCTCAATTGTTCATTTATTTCGCTATCTCGCCCGCGCTTTTTCCGTAATGTTACCCCTCGAAGACTCGGACCGACGGACGGATAGCATGTACCAGAGTATCATGAATAACGAGAAAATACATACCGCAATTAAAGCGCCGTACACATTTTCATAGGCACGGACCAGCGAATTCTTTTGTTGAAATTCGAGTAATATACCGCAAACCGCAACGGAAAACGAACCGCCGAAAAACTGGATGAGCTGCATGAGTCCCATGCCTGAGCCGATCAACTTGGTCGGCAAAATACGTGACGTTTCGTAATTTAACGAAGCTAACGTTACAGAGGTCGCGGGCGAGAAGAATAGGTACCCGAACAATATGACAGTCGATGATGTGCCTAGGTCCGCACAAAAGGCAATCAAAACGAGAGCTAAAATCCCATGCCCGAGAATTAGAAACCGCACACTGCCGTACTGGTCGATCCAGCGTCCGATGAAGAACGTGAGAAAGGCTGATAAAACGGCGCCTGGTCCGATAGTAAAGCCGATAGCCAACGGAGATTTGCCAAATAGATTAGCAAGTGCCAGTGGCATTAAAAACAAGTTACCGATATTCAGCACCATAAGGAAGAAACCGACAACAAGCAATTTCCGGTACATTGGCTTTGCTAAGAGTTCCGGGTTGATAAACGATTCTTTCGTGCATTTGAGGTGCCAGATATGGGCAGCAATCGATAACAATCCGGCTGTCAGCCAGACGGCTGATCGTTGCGTTACGGCGATCAGAAGAGTCACCGCATGGATGACAGTCAGAAAAGCGCCGGTTATGTCAAAACGGAAAGGCTTTGGCTCCTCTTTGGGGAGCAGGCGCACCAGAATCGGGAGAAGAGCAAGTACAAGGCAAGAGACGGCAAATAACCATTTCCAGCCGATGTACTCGCTGATCATCCCCCCGACAATTGGCCCGAGTCCAAATGCCATTGCAGTTCCCGCCGAAATCATAGAAATGGCTCTGCCTCGCCTTTCATAAGGAATATAGCGGCTGGCTAAAACGAGGCCAAGTCCCGGCATTACGCCGGCGCCGGCGGACTGCGCAATCCGAGCTATAAGCAGAGCTTGAAAATTCGTCGCGAAGATACCGAAGACTGAAGAAAGCCCCATTATCATGAGTCCAACCAACAGCAATCTTCGAATCGGCAGTACGTCGGAGAGTCTGCTGTAAATCACCGTTGATAATGCATATCCTATCGAGTAACTTGAAACAATCCACGATCCAAGAGCCGCCGAAACCCCGATATCCCTAATGATGCTCGGAATGGAGACGTTAAACATCGTTGTGTTCATCATGACGATGAACAGTCCGAACGTCCATACTGGCATAACGATTTTGTCATTCATGTTGATAGCTCCTAACCGAGGCTAAACCCATCCATTGATAGATTGGGTCTAATCCCGTTAATTTCTACAATTACCTTCGATTTCCTTATAAAGTCTCGCTACGCGTAAGTGCCACCGGTATGGCCCCAATGTCCTTTAATATGTGGGAAAAGTAAAATTTAAGCTTTTTTCTATTCTAGAGCTTTAAATTAATGTATTAAGATGCTTCTTAGCATCGTATTCTTCCAATTCTTTCCCATTTTTTAAACGATGAAGAAAATCAGGATTAGAAATGAATGGACGTCCGAAAGCAGCGACATCAATTATTCCTTCTTCAATCGCCTGATTCGCCATTTCTGGATTTAATGTACCTACCCCAATAATCACACCATCCCAGTATTTTCGGACTAATTGATGCATCGTTTTTCCATTTGCAAGCACACGATCAAATTGCATAATCGATGGGTGAATCATGGTTGCACCCGCTTCCTTAAATGCCTCAACAAATGTACGAATAGCCATTTCTTGATCTTCCCACATGTAATTTGGTATATCTGCTTTATGAGCAGAGAATCGGATCATTGTTCGTTCTGTACCGGTTGCGTCAATAACTGCTTTAATTACTTCCTTCATGAACGTTAATCTTTGAGCAAGGTCACCACCATATTTGTCTGTACGATGATTGGTTATATCTGAATTAAATTGGTCTATTAAGTATCCGTGGGCACCGTGAATTTCCACACCGTCAAAACCTGCCGCTATTGCATTTTTCGCAGCTTGCGCATATTGATTGATTACTTCATTAATCTCTTCAATTGTCATTTCTTCCGGAACATCATATGGCTTACGGAAACGTGAGACAAGGCCTTAAGCTGGAATAGCTGATGGTGCTTGTGGAGGCAGATTTCCAGCAAGCTCGTGATGAGATAAACGACCAACATGCCATATTTGAGCGATCATTGTTCCTCCCTCTTTATGCACAGCACCCGTTACTTTTTTCCATCCCTTAATTTGTTCGTCTGAATAAATGCCTGGAATTCCAGGATAGCCTTTTCCACGAGGACTAATGACCGTTCCTTCTGA
>NZ_NUOW01000058.1:0-18202 GCF_002584635.1 Bacillus sp. AFS031507 | reverse complement strand
AGGAATGCTATCGGGCAGTTAAATACAGTATCAACAACAAAACCTACGAATGGTGCACCTTTTATCTTTGTTTATATGTATCCATAGATTAGCGTTTTAGGTCTTGTCTTGGAGCCTCTGGGTGTATTTGGAAATTAAAAAATACTGTATGTGGGAGAATGTTTTTTGAATGTAAAAAAGTTAAAATATGCAAGTTGTGCATAAAAACTTGGATATTTTATGCTTATTAATTTTATTCATTACTGTGTTAAAGCACCAATTACTTTAAGTACATTCCTTCACAAATTAGTACAAACGGGCACGTAAGCTTTTTATATTCAAAAAGAAGGAAAAGTATATTCATTTGAAGCAAAAGATAATGAAAATCTTTTTTTCATAAAACCTTACCATTACTAATATTATAAACAGTATTCTAATTTAAAAGGGGGTTCCATTTTATGAGTAAAGTTCAAAGGGGAAGAGAAAATTATGAAAGAAATAAATCTCAAAATGAAGAGCAGTCTAACAAAAAAACAAATTCTGAAGAATCTGCTCAAACACATGTTCATGAATTTTTGGCAAGTACCAAATTAGCTGAAGAAGGAGAGGACAGACATAATCATCGTTTTGCAGGGGTTACAGGTGAAGTAATTCCAAAGGGTGATAGTCATGTACATGTAATATTAACTAATACCGACTTTTTAGATCATCATCATGAGGTAGGAATACAAACAGGTCCTGCTATCCCAGTTGGCAATGGTAAGCATGTACACTTTGTCAAAGGAATCACTACCCTAGATGATGGACATGTCCATCAGCTTGAATTTGCTACTTTAATTGAAAAGCCTCTTGTATAAGGGGAAAAGGTTACCTTTAAGGAGGACAAGGGTGAGCGCCTACTAGTGTTTCACCTTTTCTATTCCTCTACAATTGTGTTTCAGTAATTAAATTTTGGGATTTTGAGGTAACCTCACTTAATGGTAACCTAGTTTAATAGATAGAACCTGATCATTCACGGCTACCGCTTACCATATCCAATCTTTCCTTCGTAGTACCCGTTACATAACTTATGACTCCTATTATGACTACAACGATAGAATTAGAAACCTCTATCTGGGACAACAGTAAACCTAAACAAAGAGCCAATAAAAGAATAAGAATTACATTTTCTAAGAAGAACCTAAAAAAGCCCTTTCTTGAAGGGCTTTTTTTTGATTGAGGCTATCCCTGATTTAAGGTCTATGTCTATGCTTTAATATGGTCTATAGCGGCTACTTTCTAGATTATGCATCTGTTTATATGAAGAACCACGGTAGTTAAGCCTTTTTATTTTTTATTTTTTTATTTAACTAAGCACTTTTAGAGTTAAGGAGTCTTTTTTTCGCTACATAATGCAGTTTCTTGTAATGAATAGTAGAGATTGGGCTTTTGTATTTCGCAAGAGCCCTGACACCTTTTGGATTTAATCATATTTTGTATTGAATAGCTGTAAAGGAGGTTATTAAATGGATGGTGTAGGAGCTGGTGGAGGGTTCGCATTAGTAGTTGTATTGTTTATCCTTCTTATTATTATTGGAGCATCTTTTGTTGGCGGCGGTTACGGCGGTTACGGTGGCTGTGGCGGAGGATTCGGCGGCTTTTATTAATTAATATTAATCTTTAAAAGGAGGGGATATTTTTGTTCGGATATGGAGGTTTCGGCGGTTGTGGTGGCTACGGTTACGGTGGAGGCTTTGGTTATGGCGGAGGTTTTGCCTTAATCGTTGTCTTGTTTATTTTATTAATTATCATTGGAGCAACTGTCTTTTATTAATTAAAAGCATCCAACCTAATTTTTTACAAATAAAAAAAGCCCTTGTTTTTTTAGGGCTTTTTTATCTGGCTTTAATGCACCGAACGCATAATAAAGCACTGAGGAAGTTAAAAGTATGGCGGTATAGCTGATGCTCACTACTAGCTTATGCATCAGTTTATATAAAGTATCATCAGATTAAGCTCTTATTTTATTTCATAATTTCTATACCTAATACCACAAGGGCATTCGACTGTTAACTAGCGTTTGTAGTTTCCTTTTTATATAAATTCTTTAGTGAAGTGGAAAATCCTTGTTCAACCTGCTTCGTTCAATAAGAAAAGCTACCAAAATGGCAGCTTGATCTTAAACTCTTGCACTCCGTTACTTTAAGTACAATTCTTCACAAACTCAAATTGCCTCCACAAAACTGAATCCCCCGCAGAACAAGGAAAAGTCGATTCTTTTTAAATTATCACACCCATAAATATACAGAAACCCACTAAATTAATTTCTATTTGAATTATTTATTGGAATAAGAGGAAAGACCCCGACCAATAAGATTTGCAGAAACAGGCTTTTTTCCGATTTCCCTTGCCCAAATTGATAATTGACCTATATGGTGAATTTCATGAGCAATGGTATGTCGCATGATTTCCCCCCAAATATCCGTTACAATTTTTCCATCAGGTAAGGTATCGTAAAATAAACGATTTTCCATACTAGCATCCCAGTTGTTCACAAAGTTTTCCACTTCTAAATGAAATTCAGCGTCTAATTTTCGAACCTTATTCAAGTTTTTATAACCATCAAAACTCTCCTGAAAGTCAGTTTTACCTTGTAAAAGACGTATCCAGCTCCATTCGACATCAACTATATGGAAAAGTGTATGCAATATACTTCCCATTCCACCCGTTCGGTTTTGCAGAAGTTCTTCTTCACTTAACTTTTCACACCAACGATACCAGTCTTCTCTTACCATCCAGTTATATCTAAAAAAAATTTGCAAAAAAGCCCCTCCCCATTTTAGAAAATTATTGAACTGTAAAAATACTATAAGAGCAATACTAAATATTGTTAAATATTACTATTTCTACAAATATAAGTCGAAATCCTTCTTCAACTATCCTGCTTCTTTAGTTCAATAAGAAAAGCTAAGAATTTACAATTAAATACAATAATAAAATAAATGTATATGTTAAAATGTGGTAAAGGGGTGGTTGTATGAAAGAAGAAAATAAACCATTTAATGATGTAATAGACCACATTAACAGGATAGAAGGAAATGCTGCAAATGTTAGCAAGGATGCAGTAAAAAAGTTGCCAAAGCCATTAAAATATTTTGGGTATTTTTTTGCTGGCTTCTTATCAATATCCATCTTGTTAATGATTATATTAAATTTATTAAACTACTAACTGACACTTGATTGGTACTCCTTCTAACCGCAAAAATGCTGTGAGCTGCTCTAAAATGGGTTAGGAGTTAGAATTAACATTAATAACTTCCATACCATTTTGGAATTATATTCAAAAAAGTAAATTACCCATATATGTGAATTGTTTTTTCGTTCTTAAATTAATCTGCTCCGTTACTTCAATAAGAAAAAGCCGCCAAATGGCAGCTGAATCTTCAACTCTTGCACCCGTTAGTGCAATAAAGTCGGTGTCTAACATTAACCGTTCAATGGGGATTGGGATTTCCCCATTCCTCATTTTTTTTGTTTATGAATTTTGTGGTCAGCAAAATCCTTTGGTTTGCTATTGTCCGGATTAAAACGGTTCGATGGCTTTCTCGTTTTTACCTGTTTGCGGCTGATTTTCAATTCTTCTTTCTTCGGCTTCCTTGGGAATTTTTTTCAGTTGTTTATTTACTTCTTCTACTTGATTAGTAGTTATCATTTCATCCATTTTTCAAAGACCTCAATTCATTAAAATATTTTTATAAATATAATATGCCGCAGTAACGAAAATTTTATGCCCGCTAAATTAGACAAAAGCACCCTTTAGTTGAATAACACTCTAAACAACATTTTTTATTTATTTTTATTAAGCCAAGTGATAGCAATTAAGTAACCGATAACAGGCGATGTCCCATATCCCATAATTGGCATTGGGAAATTACCAAATAAAGTTACAATCATCGTCATTAGAAAGTAAACTCCTAATGATAAAGAAATGATATTTTTTTCACCGTAAAAAAAGAATGGACTTAATAACAATATAAGAGACAAAATCCCTAAAATGAACCAGATATTTCCCAGGCCTGCAACTAAAAAGATAATATGTTCCACATAAGGAACTGGTGCTAAATCATCGAGAAAAACCCACGATACGATACCAAAGGTTGCTGTAAGTGTAATACTTAGTAATTTTATAAACCTATTACCAATATTTCTCCACAAGATGATTGCAGTCGCACATGCAAATGCAGTTAATTGCCCTGCATCTGGATGAAATAGCAATATTACTAATGTAATAAAGGTTATTCCTATTACATAGCATTCACGACTGTTTAATACTAATTTCCATAAATGAATAATTAATAAAGGTAAAATTATACTTGCTATATATAGATTAATTGGTCCAAAGGATAACCATCGATGGACACCATCTAAATCATTAAACCAAAATGGCAAAACTAATAAAGCTACCATAATAATGGTATGACTAAAATTACCTTTACTTAGATTTTTTCCCTTGGTCCTAATTAAAAAAACAGAACCCAAAAAGGTTCCTAATATCCAGATTATTATGTTTTGAATCCAAAGACTCGAAGTCACACCATATGATACCATCGCAAGAGTTCCTATAAATAAAGCAGGAAACATAAGAAAATAAGATATGATATCTTTAAAATTATTCATGTTTATATGTCCTTTTATATATTTAGTATCCATAAAAATTGTAACACAAAAATCATCAACATTTTTATTCCTTCTTAATACAAACCTGCTTCGTTAGTTTAAGTATAATGTTTCACGATCCTACTTTTCTAGTTTCTGATAATTTTAGTATTGACTAATGTATAAATATGTGTATAATTTAAAACTAAATGCATGAGCCAAATGTTTTCTAGGGTTCCGTAACTTTAATGTTGGTCTGGTCCGAGAGAGAACTCACAGCTATGCTGTGTCACGGAAGGATAATAGCCTGGGAGAGACTGTTTACAGCTATCTCCCAGGCTTTTTTTGTTTTGGTAAAGAATAAAATTGGAGGTATGTTTAAATGAATGCAAACTGGATTAAAGTATTTGTTGCGGCTCTATTTGAAGTATTTTGGGTTATTGGATTAAAACACGCAGATGACTTTTGGACTTGGGCTGGAACAGTTATATCTATTATTATCAGCTTCTATGTGATGATTATGGCAGGACGACAACTTCCCGTAGGAACTGTATATGCAGTTTTCGTAGGACTAGGTACAGCAGGCACTGTTATTGCTGAAATTATACTGTTTGGAGAACCATTTAAAGTGAGTAAGTCACTTTTGATATTACTGTTACTAGCAGGTGTAATTGGATTGAAATTAGTTACAAAGGATAAGATTCAGGAAGGGGCTGATTCCTAATGGCGTGGTTTTCTTTATTCTTAGCAGGGTTATTTGAAATGTTTGGTGTTGCCATGATAAATAAACTACATAAGGACCGTAATTTGAAATCCTTGATTCTATTAATGATTGGATTTGGAGCAAGTTTCATCATTCTAGCTTATTCAATGAAAACACTCCCTATGGGAACAGCTTATGCAATATGGACAGGAATTGGAGCGTCTGGTGGAGCGATATTAGGAATGCTCTTTTACGGAGAACCAAAAGACTGGAAAAGATTGGTCTTCATAACGATGGTTTTATGTGCAGCAATAGGATTAAAACTTGTATCATAACGGAAAAAAGGATAAGTATTATATATTACCTATCATAATGGAATAAGAAAAGCCTATTCTTTAACTCAACTTATTATTAAAGAAACTTATTTTCATGGTAGTTTAATTACCAACCTTCACAATCTCTTCTGAACATGACTATGGGTTGATTTCATTATGATAATTTAGTAAATTAAAGATGAATCAAAAATTTATAAAGAAGTTAATAATTAAAGAATAAAATTGTCTGAGAAAAACGTAAGCTAATTTTATCATTAATGAACAATGCTTCTTAAAAACCCCCAAAATCCAATTGGAGTGTGTCGGAAAATTAATTCCGTTACTAATTATCGTTGAATTGTCAATGAAAACTGTATAAGAGTAGATCGTTCCCGTCTCTTTACTTTAAGAGGCGGGATTTTTTTATTAAAAAGAAAAGGAGAAATAACATATGAAAATGACAAAATCAATTGCAAACGTGCTGCTATTGATAACTGCTACACTTTGGGGTTCTGGGTTTGTTTTAACAAAAATAGCTCTAGATGCAAATGTGTCTGCGGGATTCGTAAATTTTTTCCGAGGCTTTCTCTTTGTTGTTTTGGTACTTATGTTTTTTTATAAAAAGATATTCCAAATGACCCTTAAGGACTTTAAAATTGGGCTAATTGCGGGATTGCTTAATTTTGGCGGATATATTACACAGACTATTGGTGTTCAGTACACGACTCCATCTAATAACGCCTTTATTTCAGCAACATATGTGGTAATTATACCTTTCTTGGCTTGGGCTATATATCAAAAGAAACTCCCAGTAAAAAGCTTTGTTTCCATTGCCTTTTGTTTACTTGGAATGACTATATTAACTGGAATATTAAACAAAACACTAACCATAAATATTGGTGACGTATATTCTTTTATTTGTGCGTTGTTTTATGCAGCATCTATTGTATATCTCAGCTATGGAGCAAGAGCAACTGATGTCAGCATTGTAGCTTTTATGCTTGCGGTTGTACAAGCATTAGGGGGGTTGTTTTTTTTCTTCTTCGTAGAGGAAGGACAGCTTACTAATATCAATTGGTCAGTTGCAATAGTGCCATTGTTATATATGGGAATAATATGTTCGTTTGTTGGTCAAACTGTTCAGGTTTTAGCTCAAAAGCATACTTCCGCAACAACTGCTGGATTAATTATGATGCTTGAAGGAGTTTTTGGAAGTATTTTTTCAGTAGCGTTTGGTTTTGAATCATTTACAGTACAGTTAGTTGTTGGAGGAATGCTTATTATGCTATCGATTATTCTTATGGAAGTGAACTTTAAGCAGATATTGGTCAAGAACAAGCAACAGCTTAGTAAGCAATAATTTTAGCAATTTATAAATGAAAACAAACGACAAAATGGGTCTGCATTGTAATTCGAATGCAGACCTTTTTTGATTGCTCAAAATATAGTTCTAGGTGTATGACTGGAACTGTTCAAATACAACATCTGAATAGTCGAAAACCTAGTATACCCTTATAACCTTTTGTGAGATGCAAGTGCTTTTCAAGAATTTCAAAGAATTTATCATCAATATTCTCCGAAAGTGAGAAATCAGTAACATTTTGCACATCATTTTCATCAAACTCAAGATTGAACTTCTCTACACTAACTTGTTTAAAACTGGCTCTTTTGAAGAAGTTGTACCATTCATTTTCAGTTAGTAAGTGAGAAACTCCATAAAAATTAACGATAGCTTTCAATTCATCTTCAGAAAGTGATTTTTCAAGTACCATTTCAATTGCAAGCAAAACACCATTTGGCTTTAATACTCTTTTAAATTCAGGAATTGTTAAGGATACATCTGTAAAGGATATGACTGATTCTGAAAGAATCATATCAAATAAATCCTCATCGAAAGGAAGATTTTCAGTGCTCCCTTGCTTTACATCAATTGGCAAATGTAAGGATGAAAATCTTTGCCTAGCCTTATCCAACATGATTTTATTACAATCTAAGGAAGTAACATTACATTGGTACTGTTCTGCAATATAGGCAGAGGTTTGACCTGTTCCACACCCAGCATCAAGAATCGACTTTGTTTCATCTATTTTTTCCCTTGATAAGATCTCTTTTGTTAGTTGAAGGCCTCCAGGATGGGCACCTCCAACTCCAAATATTGCTAAACAATCAAGATAAGTGTAATTCAAATTCAGTCTCATCCTTTTTTAGAAATTTTACATTATTTTATGAGAATGAAATAAATTTGTTGCCGATACTTTTATAAACATTACTCAACTTTTAAAGGCCTATGAAGGGGGAAAATAGGAACCTTTTAAGGATGCTAAGAAGGTAATGAAAAAGGTTTCGGAACGATTATATGATAAGCGCATAATGTATTTTAAACAAAATGTGTAGTAGGGGTGCTGATATGGGCGTGATTAGAACAGATAAGTGGTTGCACGATTCATTTCATAAACCAATTGAAATATGTGAAAAGTTAACAGTTCACTTTGAGGGTGCTCTAGCTTCCGAAATCTACGATTACTTAACTCTACATGGAATGTATCATCCTTTTGGGAACGGAAACGAGGTAGTGAAAAAATTACAAAAAAATAAAGTATGGGAAATTGTACAAGAAGAAAGTCTACAACTTCAAAAAGTGTGGGAAGGGCCAAATATCCCTATCTTTGTTTTTCCATCAGATAAGGACAATCGAAAATTAACACAGGACTTTAACGGAAAATCAGGTTTGGCCTTTAAGGATAAACTACTTTTATTTATTTCAGAGGATAACACGGAAAAGGAAATAAGGGCATTGTTTACACATGAGTATAACCATATTTGTCGGTTATCCAAGTTTCAAAAAAACGAAGAGGATTACGTATTGCTGGACACAATCATTTTAGAAGGATTAGCTGAAAATGCAGTACGTGAAAGATTGGGTGAAGAATTCTTAGCTACTTGGACATCGTATTATACCAATGAAGAGTTAAAGAAAATGTGGAAAAACTTAGTGCTCCCAAATAAAGATGTTCCAAAAAATGACCTTAAACATCAAAACATATTGTATGGATCACGTTTTTATCCGAAAATGTTAGGGTACTGTGTTGGGCATTACTTGGTTATGAATTATATTGAAGCAACTAACAAGACAAGTAAGGATCTACTTAATATCAAAACAGATCATATTGCTCAAATAAAGTGAAAGTGTTTGATAAAACGGAAAAAAACAGACGAAAGAAATTCTCGTCCGTTTTTTATTGGATCAAGTAACGATCAAATAATCCTTTGTTGATCACTTTGAATGTAGTTTTTCGGAATCTAACTCCAACGCCTAGCTGATTGAGGTTCTTGTGCTTTTATTAACTCTTTATAAATCTTATAACATCATTTTATGACTACCAAAAAAATAGAGAAAGGACAGCTACTGAAGCAATAAAGCCTAGCGCAATTCCAGCGCCCCAACCCCAGCCCCAACCTCCATAACCAAAACCGCCTAGGTTTCTAGGTCGTCCAATTGGTTGAAGAAAAACTCTGTCGTTGGAAACACGATGAATGATTCCCCTATGAATTCTCCCGTCATGGGTTCTGATTTCAACAGCTCTACCCATATGTCTGTGACACAGTCCATGAAAATGTTCTACTGACATTTTTTCACCCCCATTTACTTATGAACCATACGACATTATATGTGCTGAAATAACTTTCGTAATGGACAAGTGTAATAGGGTATTAGCGGAAACTTAAAATCTCCGAATGAATTTCCGACATGCCTAATACAGATAAAAATGATGGACATTAGGGTGAATACATAAGTTAACCCCGCTCCAGCCCAATATGCCATATCCTGAAATATTGCATTAAAATAAAATCCAAAAACCGTCATAACCAAAGAAAAAAGTCAACTAAGGATTGTTTTGTCCATTTTCTATTTAATTTACTTTTATCAGCACTTGTCCCATTCAGTTTTATTCTGAGTGCATATGTTATAACTACCACCATAAGCAACATCTTGCATAAAGAAATACCTCCGAAGAGGCGTTTGCATGTATTGCAGACGCTTTTTTATTTTTAGCATTGTTTAAGCAAATCGCTGATTTTGTCCTAACACCATGATGCTTGACCAATCAACCCTTGTCTTAAGGAATATATATACATAGCAGGTGTGTTATTCCTTCGAATAATCAAATAGGTGGTGAAAAATATGTGGGGATCATGTGGATATAGCGGCGGTTATAGCTACGGCGGTGGCTATGGCGGCGGTTCAACTTTTGTTTTAATCGTTGTATTGTTCATTCTGTTAATTATCGTACTGTCCAGTTGGTGCTAATGTTTAATAAACCCAACTGGATGATTTTGGATGAGTAATATCCTATATAAGCAAGTACTGAAGGTGTGATACGTGGAAGAACATAGTCACGGTATGGCGATCGTCGTGGTATTGTTTATTCTCCTTATCATTGTAGGAACTTCTTTTATGAGTGGCTACTAAATTGTACGGAACAAAGGGCAGGTTTAGTTAATCTGTCCCTTTGTCATATAGTTTCTGAAATGAATGTAGGACTTTGAATTTGAAAGAAGAAAACGCAGATTCTATTAAGCAAATGATTTAAACATTGTTTCAAAGAGCCTATGGGCTCTTTTTTTTATCTGCTGTAAAAAAAAAATCCACATTTCATTTTTTGCAAATAGTTTATTTACGAATCTCCCTCTTTATCCGCTGCAATAATAATGCCATCTGTTTCGTTAGTTAAAGAAGAATTATTATAAAAAGAGAAGCACATTTTTCAAGCGTAAGTCCTTATTTGCGATAACTGAGGAACTTTATCATTTAATTAAACAATGTGGCAGATGTTCATATAATGACAGAAATGACGTAAGAGGTGGGGAAATTGAAATTTAAGATAATACCATCAAAGCATGCGGAAGCAAACGAATTGTTAAAGATTCAAAAAGAAGCGTTTCATTCAGATTTAATCAAATATAAGGATTATCATACAAGTCCTGCAACTGAATCATTGGATTACTTTTTTTTTAGAATGCAAAATTCTTTGCACTATTCTATTTTCGTTGAAGGCAGGCTTGCAGGCGGAATCTGTCTTGTAAAGCAAACAAAAGATCATAATTATTTGTATCGAATTTTCCTTGGCTCTGAATTTCAAAATAAAGGATTAGGATCAAAAATTTTACAGGAGTTGGAAAGGCAATTCCCTAAAGTTAAAAAGTGGTTACTTGATACACCTAACGACAACCGTAGAAATCGCCATTTTTATGAAAAATTTGGCTATAAAAAAACAGGGGAACAACAAGTTAACGAATACTTAACTCTTATTAATTATGAAAAGATTCTTTAACCTTTTTTAAGGCTCCTTTTATAAAGATTGATACTCTCAAAAATAACAGTCTTCTTATTCACACCCCCGTTGATGGATGCGGAGGTTTTTATTTGTCGTAATAATTTCGTAGTTTTCATCATTTCTAAATCATTTCTATTTATAAAATGGGTATCTAAATTAGTCCCTACACACAAAGGCTCACATAGACTAATGATGTAACAAGACAAATTCATATGGAGGTCATTTAATGATGAGAAGAAATATTGGATACGGTGGTTTTCCATCAAATATTCCACCAAATATTCCACCAAATATAATGCCTAAACAGATAGCTCCTATACAACCATTACCAGCTCAATACTGTCCGCCAGAACCATGTCCACAATACTGCCCACCTCAAGTGTTTCCGGCTCAGTATGATCCACCACTTGTTTCACCAGGACAACAATATGTTAAGACGAATTTATTTAATAAGGTAGTAACTCATGTCCATCCTTCTCACACGACAACAGTCAACAAGCATATGATTAATAATCAACACTTTTTCCCTCACACAGAATCATTTGTAAATGAATGTTGTGAAACACATACAATGTGCGGTGTACCACATAATCCTTGTTGTCCGCCAAGACCATTTGGATTCTAGTTCATTTAACCTCCCGTTTAGGGGGGTATTTTTGTTAGTATATAATAAACAATTGTATATACTTATATCTTATAAACGTTCTGAGATACAAGTTTTCCTTGGGTGCCCTTTGGGTACCTTTTTTATTGAAAATTAGTCGTTCTTACATCGCAATATTGGTCAAATGCGACATAAAGGCGTCATTTCCTTCTTCAACAATCCTGCTCCGTTAGCTCAATAAGAAAAACCACAATAAATGGCAAACCAGTAATAAAGGTTTGCTCTCGGTTGTCCAATACTGAATAATCATTTTCTTAACGACTATAATCTTTTGACGTAATGTTTTTTACTTATTTAGCATAGGGTCTTTTTCCTTCTGATTATATCCTCAATTTTATCTGAAAAAAAAACTAATGCTGTGGGAAATACATTTTCTAATACTGTGATATCGACATCATCGTTTCCGTGAGGATAATTTTTGACAACTTTTTCAAGCAAGGATTCGTATAATAATGTTTCGTCAACAATATTTTCACAATACATAAAAATAATTTGCTCCCTTTAATATTTCGAGGGTTTAAAATTCTAAATTCTATATCCTCTCAATGTGTAAGTTTATCTTGGAAAAATTTATAATTTTGCTCTATAGAATCGGTTAATTTTCCCATAAAATTCCTCCTTCTTTATTATTTACACTATTGGATTCAGTTTATTATTATTTAATTGACCTACTAGTTAATGGTGGTTCATTAAACCAACCTTTTTTAACCAATAGTTTAAACCCTTTTTCTGAAAAACTTTGGACCTGTTCCATTAATTCACTTAGTATTTTGACATGATTCTTCTTATAACTAGATACAGCAGCGTTTTGTAAATTTATTATTCCAATAGGATTTAAAAACATTATTAAGTTCGTCATTAACTTATCTGAAAATGGAGATTCATGGACCCTATGGACGAAGCTCTCTAGTCCAGTTGTAGTACTAACTCCGTTTTCCCTGAAAATATCCGATAAAGTAGCAGCTTGATGAAATGCTAATTTCTTGCCATCATTAAATAATTGCTTTGACTCTTCATCTTTTACAACATCAGCAAAAGCAGCGCATAGAGCAACACCAACATTATTGCATTGAAGTGGACTGTACATATGTCCCAATTCTACCGCATTAAGTGGTCTCAATTGTGTAGATACAACCTTAAACAGTTTACTCTCTCTTTCATGTGCTTTCATGTATAAAAATGGACTGTTTTGTAACAAGTTCTTTTCTTTTAATAAACCTAAAAGAGATTTATCAATTTGAATAAGCTTAGTGAGGACTTCACTAAAGAATTTCTTTACATTCATATCCGCTAGTTCTGAATATTGAGAAGCGAGGACCCGCATCCCATTTCCGGTAATATGCTTAAGAATTTCAATGATTAATTGATCGGTAAAAAGCTTTACTGAGGAGTTATATAAATCAACTTCACTGAAAAATGGCGTTTCATTATAACCGCTGTCATTTAATATCTTTGTAGCCTCTTTTTCTTGAAATGTAGATAATGAATTGATTTCATCTAGAACACTTCTCAAATCTTTATCCTCAGCAGTGTCAATAAGATTTTTTAAAATAATATTAACCATATTCGAACTTGATTGTAGATACCAAAGAAAGCCGAACTCATTTACGTTCATACAAAAGGCTCCTTCATTATTTATTTTCTCTTATTAGAATGACAAGAATATTGGTAATTATTCAGGGTATATTTCTAATTAATACGTTTAGTCTCAATCTCAAACTTTATTAATTATTGTAATTTATATAATTTAATTAGAGTTTCTGTTAAAAGAATACTAATTAAATTCACTGGCTCTCAGGTTTCTCAATAGCTTTTTTAATGATTTTCATTAGTAAAAGGCCTATCCAAATTCCTGGTATCACGCACAAAATTGGTAACCATATTGGGCCAAATAAAAATCCGAATATCTTGAAAGTTGATGAATATATACACCCCACTGTTACAAAGAAAGCGCAAAAAACGAATGGTAAATAAGAATATTTTCTATTTCCTCCACCAGCATCTTTATAAGCATCCCACATAGCAAAAAAGTATAAACAAGGGTAAAACATTAGCCATAAGTAATCAGTTTGAGCAATGGCTTTTTCGATTTCTCCATGAAAACTAGAAATTATAACAACATTAAAATTTGCATTTACATTTATAAGGAATTCTAAAAATACAAAAACAATACCTTTTATTAGTTTGCCATTTAAAAATTGACCAAAGCCAGGAAGAGCAATACTCCATAGTAATACTTCTTTTGAGTTAGCCACCTAATTCAAGCTCCTTACCAAGTTTCGTATAGTGTGATTATGCCAATTGTAAAAAAGGCAATCGCACTAATCATTATTCATTAAAAACTTAATTAGTTTTTTATTGTGGAAATAAAATTTAACATTACACCAACGTAACCTTAGAATGTCCTGCTTAACATAAAAAATGTGATGAAAAGTACAGTGATGGCATTTCATTTCTAAATATTAATAAACAGAGATATCCAATAAAAAGACGTGCTTCTATCAACATGGTCTTATAAAAAGCATAGAAAACTTATGATAAAACACATCCATAATGTGAAGGCCTTATACATTAGAATATAATTTCTCTAACAATTCTAAGAAAGTGATTTATGTTTATAATTCCTTCTATCAACTGTTTTTCCTAATTATAGATGAAGTTCTTGTCCCCATCGCTTGTGAGGATACCGTTCTGGTCATCCGTTTATGCCTAACACAATACCTGACTAATTTAGGAGTATTTGATATTGATAAAACTATTTTAAATATATTGGGCAGTATATTAGCTTTAATGCTTTAAAATTTTTTCGTAACCTAACTCCCCAAAAATAGTGAAAGGTTTATTGTACTAACCTACTCCTTCGTTGAACAAGGAAAAGGCTCTTGGAATGTCAACACTAAACTAGACAGTTTTTTTAAGGTGTCCAAGTTTGTATTCAATCGGGCTTAGGTAGCCTAATGTTCCATGAATTCGAATGTGGTTAAACCAATGAACATAGTCCCTAAGTTCTCTTGTTAATTCTTCTAAACTAGTAAAGTGTTTTCCTCTTACAAACTCAGTTTTAAAGTATATTCTCGGACCAATAAGAAAATAGTTGTTTATTCAAACCAAATAGTTTCTCATAAATCTGCTCTATGTTCGGATTTTTATGCACTTCAGAAAAGCCACCAAATTTAGCAGCCTGATTTTCGATAATTTTTAGCTATGAATTTTGCAGCATTGACAAAATGGTCAACACTTCAGTCTGAAATGTGGATATATATCATCCATCATAAACTTCTCTTTTTTTCTCTTCTTCCTCGAAGATTTCGTCAGTAACTTTTTCTATTTGAATATTGTTAGGGCGGAGAAAATTTATGGTTTCGTGCTCTTCATCAAATTGCTGAACAATACCTACCATGGTTGGATATTTTTGAATATGCTCTTCATAGCATGATTGAAAGTCTTCGCCCACAACGAGGATTTCCTTTTTATGGCCACCAATTTCATTATCTTCTATATATGAAATAATAAATTCTTTCATAATTTCCTCCTTAAAAAACAAATTTTTTATTAGGGAAAATTTAGAAATACAAAAGCACTTAGGGAAGCCTATTATTCATTTATATCTAATCCAGATAAATTTAAAGAAAGTTCATCTAATACTAAAAATACACAACCAAAAACGGTTCTGTAATCGATATAGTCCCCTTTAACTTCAACATTTATCTCAATAATATTCCTTTTATTATGTATGTATTTTTCTTCAAATTGATTAAAATTAATACTTGTAACAGATACACTAATTTCCTCTAAGGATTTTTTTAGCTCTCTTTCAAATATTGAATTATTAAAGTTTTCCCTGAAGAAAATACGAATAGTAAATTTCATTTCAAATCCTCATTCCACTTATGATTTGCCAAATCTTCCTTACTTAACCTTTTTTCGAATAACTTGTGTATCTTTTATCCCATTTAATTTATTCAACTAAACTGTACCGTAGCGAATAAAAAAAAGCGATCCTCTAAGTATCGCTCATTTTACATTATTGCACCCGTTTGTGAACAAAATGAGTTGTTTTCTTTCAACTTCTGTCCACTGTTGACTTTGAATTAACTATTAGCCTTTACTAACAATGTAAAGAGATCCTCAATGAGAAAAATACTACGGTTTTTCTTTCTGTTTTCGTTTTTGTCGTTCTTCCATTCGGAATAGCTGGAATCCATTCTCCTTCCATTAACCTGCACCGTTACAAAAAAAATGGCCTTGCTTTTTTATTGGAAGCAAAGTATCAAAAGTTTAAGTACTTCTCACCCTCCTTTTTGTTTCGTAGCCTGTGTTAACGGTACCGCTCTTCTTTAAATGGATTTGCTGTCATCGAATAGCCAAGCTCTTCCCAAAAACCAGCCTCGTCTACTTTCATAAACTCAATCCCTGAAACCCACTTTGAGCCTTTCCATAGATAAAATACTTCTGGTGGAATAAACCTTAGTGGATAACCATGTTTTTGATCAATATCATGCCAATCATGATTTTTATCCTTCCAACGGTATACAAACAAAGAATCGTCCCCTAATAAAGGCTCTAGCGGCAGGTTTGCAGAATAACCAAATCTGTCCCCATTGTAGTAACCGTAAATTTTAATGTATTTTACACCTTCATTAATTTCAACAAAATTCAATAACTCTCTAAGTGCAATTCCTTCAAAAGTTGTATCAAATTTAGACCAGGTGGTAACACAATGCATGTTAACGCTTGATATGGTCTTTGGAAGCTCCATGATTTCCTTATAGGATAAGGACTTTTCTTCCTCCACCTCACCAAAAAGTCTGAAATTCCATGTGATTTCATTAAACTCGGGAACATCCCCTGTGTGCAGTATTGGCCATTTTTCTGTTTCGAATTGGCCAGGTGGAAGCTGCTTTTTCATCTTACACCATCCCTTTTTCATCTTAAACGTTAATTAAATCACAGTGCTTTGTATAGTATGCTTCAAAATAATGAAAGCATACTGTAGTCAAATCCGTTATTTGAGATTTACCCAAAATTTGGAACCAGTATATTCCCATAAATTTCTTATTCCACTATCCTGCCCGTTAGTACAGTAAGAACAGTTTCAGAAATTTGTAAAAATATTAGCATCCATACATTTTCTCCTAATTAATGCCTAAGATCAATTAACATACTGCCAAAAAATACTTCAATTAATTGCCCAGAAACACTGTGGGTAAGATTTGTCTTGAAAGGGCTGAAGCAGTTGTTTCAGAGGCAGCAAAGTCATCATACCCACCCCTCCAAGTTAAGTTTATGTTTGTTAAGGTTAAAAACTATAAATACTTACTGTAGATAATGCTTCTACAAAGATAGAAAACTGACATTTTTCGTATCTGTGCTTACGTTTAATACGGTGGAAAATCATACTGTATATAAGGGCAGTTAATTGATTAAGCCTATATAAGTATTTCCCCATAATTTTACTAAAAACGTACTAAAAGCAGTGTGCTTCCATTGAGAAACACACTGCTTGGCTTTTTCCTATGCGGGTTATCTGGAGTTCAAATTTGTATTCTGGTTAGATCCTTTCGGCGATATACGCTTAAGACAATCCCAATTAATATTGCATTGAGCAGCGTTGGCATTAATCCATAACTTATAAAGGGCAAGGATATGGAAATTAACGGGAAAAGACCTAGTGTCATTCCGATATTAGTAGCTAGCTGTATCGTATAAAGTGCAACTGCACCGATGAGAAGAAGTATTCCATACGAATCTTTTATCCTACTTGTAATGACAATGATTCTTACACCAAATAGGAATAGGATTAAAACAAGCATAATGGAAAAAAGCCAACCGTAATAGTAGGTTAAACTTATAAACACTAAATTAGTATGGGCCTCAGGAATAAATTCTTTGTTCATGGCGTTACCAAACCAGCCTGCTTTTAACAGAAGTTCTTTCACACGCAGGATCATAAATCCTGGTCCATCCGAATATTTTTCCGGGTTTAGATAGGCCAACAATCGATCTTTCTGATAATAGTTTAAAAACTTCCAATAAATGAAACTCTCGAACAAGAAACAACTAACGGATCCTCCCCAGATCAAAAGAACAATTTTTCGACTAAACTTGCTCCACCAAAGCATCGAAAATACCATGATAGTATAAATGTAGGTAGTTGAAATACTTGGTACGGTAAATAGTAAAAGGAATGGCAGGAAGAACAATAGAATAAACATCCAGACCTTCAACCTCTCATTACTAAAAAATGTTGCCCAAGCCAAGAAGAAGAAGGGTAGAGACATGATACTTTCAATGGTTAACGGTCCAATCCTAAGAAGTGGAAGTCCATTAATCGTCGTGTTTGAAAATAGTCTTAACATCAATAGAATGAATACATTTACATATAAAAAAACCAGCTGGAGGACTTCCTGTCCATACCTATTCTTGACTTCGCCCCATGGATAAATCCAGGGGATTCTTTTTTAACCTTCATCAAAGCCGCCTTTCGGCCGGGGCTTCCAGGACTTACTACTTCTCCAGTTCATTACGACATGTAGTAAAAACCACATACTGCAGCCCAATCATAGGCACT
>NZ_NUOW01000057.1:13664-18843 GCF_002584635.1 Bacillus sp. AFS031507 | reverse complement strand
AGGAACATTTCGCACAACTATTGCACCCGTTACTTTAAGTAGAATGTTTCACGATGTTTTTACACTACAATGGTTTTGGTACATTAATTTGTTCGTCTAAATTTAATTCTAGCAATTGACCAGCATGAACCAAACCAGAACCGAAACCGTACAAAAGAACTTGGTCTCCATTTTTAACTTTTCCCTCACGAATTCCAAGGTCAAGTGCTAAAGGAATTGTTGCAGCAGAAGTATTTCCAAAGTTCACCAAGCTATAAAGAGTTTTTTCCATTGGGAATCCTAATTTTTCGCAAATCGGTTCGATTAGCCGTAAGTTAGCACTATGAGGGATAAACCAATCAACTTGTTCTAAACTCGTTTGCGTTTTTTCTAAAATTTGTTTTACACTTTCAGGAACATTTCTTACAACCCATCGAAAAACTTCCCTACCGTTTTGTACCAGATATTGAGTGTCGACTAACTCAATCCCATTGACTTTTTTAGATAGACCAGGACGGTATACATGTTGTGCTCCACTTCCGTCACTTCCCAAATGGAATCCGATAAAACTTTTCGATTGTTCGTCCCTTTCAACCAATACTGCACCAGCACCATCACCAAATAAAATACATGTACTTCTATCGGCATAATCCGTAATTTTGGAGATTGTATCTGCCCCAATAACAAGTACCTTTTTGTGGAGTCCAGAAGCAATATAGGTATGAGCTGTATGCAATGCATAAACAAATCCTGCACAAGCCGCACTTAAATCGATGGCACCTGTTTGAGCAATATTTAAACGGTCTTGTACGATACTTGAAACAGATGGAAATGGAAAATCTGGGGTACTTGTTGCAACGATAATCATATCTACATCTTCGACATTTTTATCATACCTATGCATTAAGTCTTTTACGGCACCCTCGCATAAATCACTTGTAAATTCATCAGGACGGCTAATTCTGCGTTCATGAATTCCTGTTCTTTGGATAATCCAATCATTATTTGTTTCAACCATTTGCTCAAGCTCAAAATTTGTTAACTTTTTTTCAGGTACATATGTACCAATAGCAGTTATTCTCGTTCCTATCATAGAAACCACCCCATATTTTTTTATTATAAGTTGGTATTAGTACCTAGTGCTAATTATAACGATTTATATTATTAAAAATCAATTTAAATTCTTTTTTTTCATAACAAAAAAAGGTTACTCCTTTTTGAAGTGACCTGCTTCGTTAGTTCAACAAGAAAAAGCTGCTTTAATGACAGCTCTGATCTTTAACTCAAGCACCCTATAGTTTAAGAACATTATTTCACAATCTTTGCTTCATAACAAAAAAATGGTTGCCGTAGCAACCATTAACGATTTAGATAACATCGCATAAATATAGTAAAAGTTTATCGATGGGTCCGCTCTCCGATAATATTACTTATACGACTCAAACCTTTTTCTGCCGAATTTATCATCTCATCAAATAACTCCTGTACTGTAGGTATATTGTTGATAAGTCCGATTACTTGTCCAGCCCATCCAAAACCCTCTGCTTCATTTCCATCATAGATAAACCTGCAATTAGCTTTTCCGCTTATTATATCTTGCAGATCTTCATAGTTTGCTCCTTCTTTTTCACGTTCGATAATATTGAGAGTAAATTCACTTTTCAGGACTCGTCCTGGTGAACCTATTGTTCTCTTAATAATTACTGTATCCGACTCTTTCGCATTAACAATTGCCTGCTTATATTTCTCGTTTGCGTGAACGCACTCTTGAGTAGCAATAAAGCGAGTACCCATTTCAATTCCTTCTGCCCCAAGTGCAAAAGCTGCCAATAAACCACGTCCATCGCCAATCCCACCGCTCGCTAACACTGGAATCGATACGGAATCGACTACACGAGGAATAAGTACCATTGTTCCAATATCGTCTCGTCCTAAATGTCCACCGCCTTCTTGTCCAACTGCCATTACAGCGTCAGCACCGAGTTGTTCTGCTTTCTGTGCCTGTCTAACGCCTGCAACAAGGACAAGCGTTCGAATATTTTCTCCTTTTATACGTTCAAAAATAGGTTGGGGATTAGCTCCTGTTATAGAAATTGCAGGTACCTTCTCTTCAATAGCAACCTCAAGCAATTCCTTATATTGCCCATCGTGCCTTGCAATAGCAAAGTTTACGGCGAATGGCTTATTGGTAAGTGTACGTACTTTACGAATTTCCTCACGAAGTTTTTCAGGTGAACCTAGTGTTGCAGCAGTAATCTGTCCGAGTCCTCCTGCATTCGAGACCGCAGCCGCCAGTTCAGCAAAAGCAAGGTAGGCAAGTCCCCCTTGTACTATTGGATATTTAATCCCAAAAATCTCGGTTACTCGTGTTTTCATAGTTTCTCCCACTCCTTTTCAGATGTTCTATGTATTAGTTTAAACATTCCACACAAAAGATTATTAATCCTGCAAAGTTTCTCAATAACGGATACTCTTGTTGTATTAACCTGCCCAGTTAGTACAACAAGAAAAAAGCCGCCAAAAATAGCAGCCTTTCTTCATTTTTGTGTTATATGTGTATATAGCCGATTTGTTTACTCACCTACTAGTCCATCACCATCCCGATCGTCCATATATTTATAGAGCCATGAATCACGCGTAATTGGCATTTTAAAGCCAGCAGCTTTGGCTTCAGCGATCGTAACACTTCCATTATGATTGGTATCCACCTTACTAACATCTTCATTACTACTTACCGTTTCGTTTGCTGGTACATTGTCTGTTTTCGGTGGGGTACTGCTCGTACCTGTCGTTTCCCCTAAATTTTTGTTCACTTCATCTGGGTTTACATTGTCAAATTCATCTGTAATGGTTCTGCCCTGAATTTTGTAAGTGAATTTATAATGGTTAGGAATTTGCGTCTGAGTATTTGGATATTGAATCACTGCTACAAAATCTGTACAACCTCCTGCATCTCGAATCACTTTTTCCATATAAGCTTGATCGCCGTGCCTATTGAGAATGCTGTCTTGAGGTGTAATGTTATATGCGTTAGATACTCCCCCAAGTGAGTCAGCAATCACATGCCCTTCATCTAATTCTTGACTCTCTGTACCTGGAACCTTTGCTTCATCAGAATAGTATCTCCCAGACGATAAAACATGTTCAGTATTCGGATTTTGGAGTGCTATATTTTTTGCTTCAACACGGATTAGCTGTCCGTATTCATTTGTAAAAGCCCAATATTCCCTGTCGCCATACCCGACATCAACTCTTACATTCGGCTTTCTAGAACCTGACATATCTCCGCCATCTACAACAATTAGTGTATATTTACTGTAGTCAAAGTCACCATTAACACTTGTTATCGTTGGTGTACTAGTGGCAGGAACACTTGGACTGACTCCGCTTTCACTATTCGTTTTTTCTGCCTTTTCTTTAGCCTCAGCTACACCCTGTTCCTTTTTTTTCCCTTCTATCTTTGTTTCAGCATTTTCCTCTTTGCCAGTTGTTTCATTTGATGAACAAGCTGCAAGGAAAACTAATAATAACGCCATAAATATGTAGGTTAATTTCTTCATGAATTATCCCCTTTTTGTAAATATCTGTAGAAATACCAATACTATTATACTGCTAAAACACTTCAAAAAACGAATAAAATATAATTTAAAAAGGATTCTAAGCTAAAGCTGAAATCCTTATAATCTTAACTCCAACCAATTTATATTCCCCATATATAATCCATAATGTTATTAACCTAGTTATGGTAAAATTCCTTATTCCATTAAACTGCTTCGTTAGTTGCATAAGGATAAAAAAAGAGCGACTTTTCAGCCGCTCTTAATTAACCATTTTATGATCTTTGTTTATTCTGTTTATAAATATAGTCGATCCTGTTCATAGTCCTATATCCTAAAATACCAAGGATTATTGTATAAATCGTTGTTAAAATTAAGCCAGAAATAGCAATCCAAAATAACGATGTTATCTTCTCTTTTTTGTTAAGCACAACAAATTACCTCCACGAGTTAATCGTTATTATCTTGCTCTTTTTAAGGAAGATTATTACAAGATCAACAATTGATTAGAGCGACCATTCAAGTCACTCATTCTTATTTTAATTAAACTCAAGCACCCGTTCGTATTATAAGTTCAGCCAGATATTTCTGGTTGAACATTTTTTATATAGTTTTATTATAACGGTAGCCGGGGTAGAACGTAAGCACCCGTGGGACTAGATCCCGTCAACTAAACAGTTCGCCCCCTACTTGTAGAAACATGATTGAGGCTGGTTGGGACTATGATCTCGTATAACAAGCGAAGCTATGATACTGCAAGAAGGAATTAGGGGTACCGGTAATTTTATTTTGGAGGAGGAGATTTAGAATGAATCCAGTCATTGGTCTGGATGTAGCAAAAGGTGAAAGTCAGGTACAAGCTTTCTTGGATAAGAAAAAACCTTACAAAAGTAGTTTTAAAGTAACACATACCCTTGAGGGATTAGATACGTTACATCAATATTTAAGAGAAATTGAGAACTTAACAGNNTTGAGGACAGAGATTATTTAATAATTATAGTTAATCCTCTTGTCTCCTATCGTGCCAAGAGCTCGAGTTTACGGAAAGTAAAAACAGATATAATCGATGCAAATCATCTCTGTGAAATGTACTATAAAGAGGATTTGGAGCCATATAAAAAACGTGGAATTCAACTCTTAAACCTTCGTAATCTAACAAGACAACACGAAAACTTAACAGGAATATTTGTACAAACCAAGCTACAGTTTCAAGCAGTTCTTGATCAAGTTTTTCCTGAGTATAGAGGTGTTTTTGGGGACTTATATTCAGTTGTTTCTTTACTAACTTTATTAGATTATCCTACATCTAACGATGTCTTAGAAGCTGGTGAAGAAACCATAGCAACTAGAATCAAGGATCATTGTAAAAGTCGTTCTCGAAGGTGGGCGGATGTAAAAGCAAAGAAACTTATAGATGCAGCAGCTCGGAATCCTTTTCAGGAAACCTTATATCAAAGCCACATTTTAACCTTAAAAATGTATATAAATATGCTTTTAGAATACCAAAAGCACCTATCTACGTTTGAAAATGAGATAGATGCTTTAGCAAAAGAACTTATAGAATATAAGATTATCCAATCAATCCCTGGTATCGGAGAAAAAATCGCGGCAACGATTATTTCAGAAATTGGTGAGATTGATCG
>NZ_NUOW01000057.1:0-13559 GCF_002584635.1 Bacillus sp. AFS031507 | reverse complement strand
AAAAAGAAAATGACCCAAGAAATCATCCCGCGTAACAAGAGGTTACGAGAGTTCTACGATAAGAAACGCGAAGAAGGAAAGCCTTATAAAGTAGCTGTAATAGCCTGTGCAAATAAACTCTTACAATGGATCTATGCTCTTTTAAGAAGCAACTCTACTTTCCAAGATATAGCTTAAATAATAAATAAAACTAAACAATACAAAACCTTCCAAAAGTTGAGATAAGGAAGGTTATTTGGCATGCACATTTTTAGTATACCATGAAATATTTTAAGTTTTTATTGAAAAATATTGACAAACTATTAGCTGGTTTAGTTGAAGAAGGCAGGGTGTGTGTATTTCTACTTTTTCTAGTTTCTATTATTCTGAAAATAAACCTAATTAAAGAAAACTTTTTCTTTCCATTATAAAAATTTAATTATGGCATCATATACGAAGTTGAACACCAAATAAATTCCTAAACCAATAACAACTCCTACCTTACTTCTGCCACCCTTACGTGAAAGTTCTTTAATTTCATCAAAATAATTAAGCTTTAAATCGCTTACACGTTCTATGGCTTTCTCAGCTTTTGTTTTATACATTTTATTACCATTGAATCCTGTAAAAATGCCTACAATTAATGCAGTTACACCTGATGCCAAATCAAAATTAGGTACAAAATTATACCAAATTAAATCTGTTATTAGATAGATTACATTAAAAAGGATTATTTGCTTATACATTTTTCTATATCCCAACCAATAAAAAGCCAGGAAAAAAGCAGCCCAATTCCAACTATATTTTTTCCGCCAAACACGTTCATAATATTCCACATTCTCATTTACAAAAGCTATTAATTTCTCATCCATTTGATTTCTCCCGTATTATCGCGATTTCACTTTAAATGTATTTTACTAAATCTTCACGCTTTTAAATAATGGTAAAATTATGCTATTGTCATTATTTGTTCAACTAAACTGCCACGTTTGTTCAATAAGAAAAGGGCTGACGCAGCACCCATTTGATGAACGCTAGCTACAATTCGTTGACAATAAAATACGAATCTAAACAAATTCTAAACAATAATAATAATTCATACTATCTTAATTATGAAAGAAGGGGGATGCATGACAATTAACAAACGTGTTGATAGTGATGAAGCATATATAATCAATTTATGTGATGAAATCCTAGGCATAAAAGGTTCTCGACAGCATAAATTTGCTTTTCTAAGAGGTGATAGAGGGAAAAATAATATGACTAGAGAATTACCCGTTGATGTTTATTATGAGAGGTTAAATTTGGTCATAGAATATAAAGAAAAACAACATTATGAACCGACCCCTTTTTTTGATAAACCAGGAATAAAAACAATCAGTGGAGTTAGTCGTGGAGAGCAAAGGAAAATTTATGACCAAAGAAGAAGAGAAGTTTTACCTAAACATGGCATTAACCTTTTAGAATTATCTTATAAAGATTTTCAAAATGACTCTAGAAAAAGAATTATTCGAAATCAAAAAAATGATAAAGAGATACTAAAGGTAAAGCTAAAAAAGTGGATATAATGTCAATGTAAAAAAGGACTGCCGTAGTCCTTTTTTTACTCACTTAACGCAACCGTTAGTGAAACAAGGTTTAAACTTCTTCTTGATATATTTCTGATTTTATCGGCTTTAAATTCAAAGGTATTTTAAACTCCTGAAGGTTTTCTATTTGATTAAAAAAATCATCCAAATCATCATAATCCATTGACCATTCTGATACCTCTAATATTCTTAACTCAGCTGTTGGTTTAAATAAAAATTCACAATGAAGTTGTTCCATATTCGAATACTCGTCTTCTTCATTAACAGTAAACTGACGTACAAAATCAAAATGAAATAGTTCCTCTCCAGTAAAATCATAAACACCACATTGAAATAAAATTTCTTTATCTCCTTCTCCCTCAACTGGTTCTTTACAAAAATCCTTAAATGTTTCCCAAGCTTTTTTTATATCATCGGAATCATTACCAATCTTATCTTTAAGGTAACTTTCAGCATTTTTAACCGTAATCATTCCAACACCTCCGCTATTATTATGTAAGTATTTTTATTCAACTATCCTGCCCCTTTAGTTCAATAAAAAAAGCATTACCCCTTTGTTGAAGTAATGCACCCGTTAGTTCAAGTGAAATATTTCACAAAATACTTTTCCGCTTCATATGAAGAAATTCTTACCAAAAATTACTAAAAATTAGTATAATTAAATGGTATTTCAAATGAATTAAAAGGAGACAAAGGAATGACAAAAACCAATTTAAATGAACAGAAATGGTTTCAAATAGCAAAGAGGTGAAAATTTAATTTCGCATTGACGAAAAAATGGACCACCCTTTATAATAAATGTAAATTCACTAATTGTATACAATATACCATTAAGAAATGAACAATCTATTTTAAAGGGAGAGGATCCTTCGGTGAGAAGTAACTTTATACTTGGAATGTGTCTTTTATTTTTGGTCCAATATTTTGTTCATTTTCAGACATTCCAATATATTTTGGCGATTATGGCAACCATTGCTTTTCTGGCTAGTGTAACGCTGGCAAAGAAGGTTCCGCGATTCTTTAGTGTTCTTATGTTTGCTGCCGGTCTCGCATTAACCTACGCGAAAGGGCAGGGAATCGGTGCAACTGCCGAAGGGATTACGGCCAACCTTTCTTTGCTTACCCTCCTAGTGCTTGTGCCTTTATTATCGATACCGCTGAAAATGGGTGGTTTTTTTGACTCTATTTTGCTGTATCTTAATCGATACCAAAACCATCCTCGGAAAATGTTTATGGGGATTACAACCGTTCTGTTTTTTCTCGGTCCTATATTGAATATCGGGGCCATTCGCATTATGGATGAATTAATAAAGGGGTTGCGTTTGAAGCCCACTTTTCTGTCCAAAGCATACCTTATCGGATTTTCTACGACCATTTTATGGTCACCCTATTACGCGGCAGTAGGTGTCACTTTATTGTATCTGCACGTTTCTGTTAAAGACTATATGTCTTATGGAGTTGGTATTGCTGTTTTATTTTTATTGATTGGCAATTTCATGTTTGGGATCTGGGCAAAAAAACATAATCTCGATGTAGAAGGGGATCATCGGGAGGTCATTACGCCGGACCACCGCAAAAGGATAAAGATTTTGGTCTATATGATCCTTTCCATCATGGTCGTAACGATAGCAACAGAATCCATCACTCATTGGTCGATGCTTGTCATCGTCAGCCTGTTATCGATTCTTTTTCCCGGCATCTGGGGGCTATTTTCTAAACAGTGGGGTTCGTTGAAGCATCATCTTGTGGATTACCGGGACAAAGCCGTTCCCATCATGAATAATGAAATTATCATGTATATTAGTGCCGGGTTCTTCGGCCAATCACTCAAAGGTACCGTCTTTGGCCAGGGGATTAATGTTTTCATGACTCATGTCGCGCAGAAATCTTTCTTACTTTTTGCTTTATTTATTCTCATCACCATGGTTTGTGTGACGTTTGTAGGAATCCATCAGTTGGTTGTGGTGACTGTCTTGGCTACCCAAATGGATCCGGCGATGATTGGCACGTCCAAAGAAATTCTCGCGATGGTCATAATGATTGCTTGGTCTGCTTCCTCCGTATTGAGTCCTGTAAATCCAATCAATCTTTTGGTTAGCACTTTGGTGGAAAAATCCAGTATTGGTGTCGGATTAAAAGACAATGGGGCCTATTTGCTTATCGTTTGCATGCTAGGAATTGTGATCCTTAATCTTCTTAATTACTTATAAGCTAATGTACAATTTAGTGGAGAAATGCTTAGTTTCCTTCCCTTGTAAAGCGTTATTTATCATAGTAACAGCTTGTTCGAGTAATCTAATTGAACTCTCATATGCCACAATCTGGTCATGGGTTGCTTGTTGTCTTGAATATATGATCCATCCGAGTATGACGTTTCCAATTAATGACAAATCCTTTTGCAATCCACCAAGGAAAGAAAGTTACCATACTAAATAAAATTTCAAATATTGAAGACTCCACAGAACCGTCCCCAGCACCCAAAAAATGAAACTTTTCTTTAAAATTCGCTCTTTTTAATTTGAAAATGGAGTTAAATATAACGACAATTCCACAAAGAATACATAAAACAGAAAAGAATAAATTCATATCCCTTCACTCCATTTATTTAATAATCATTTCATTAGTATTCTAGGGATGATAGTAGTATTCCTTCTTACGATAACCTGCCCCGTTTGCACAATAAGAAAATGGGATAGCCACAGCCATCCCATTCTTTAACTCTCGCACCCTATAGTTGAAGAACTTTTCTAATGTGTCAAATATTATCGTATACAGAACTATAGTCTTTCTTTGCTTGTTGAATAGCCGATTCCCAGTATTTTATATAATCTTGTTGTTTATTTAACTTTACTGTTTGTTTGGTGTACTTGGCTATCATCTTGTGATAATTAAGTCTTTCTTCCATATTTCTAATAACTTTTTTACAATCTTCATATGTCATTCCCATTGATAGTTAATCCTTTCTTGAATTTAAAGGATTTTCCTTATTCATATTCAACTCAAGCACCCGTTAGTTTAAGTGCATTACTTCACAAGCTTTTATTCATAACAACAAAAAGTTTAGAGTATCATTGGCTTTCTATTAAAAAGTTACACCAGAGTTTTTTATCTTTTGAGTAACTAATTTTTTGATTTTTACCCATAGAAAATAACAGCCAACTCCAACAACAGCCCCTATTGTATTTAAAATTACATCATCAATATCCGAACTTCTTCCCATACCTATTTCAAACATCGAGCCTAAGATACTTTGTAAGAACTGTACAAATTCAATCCCAACTGTACATAGAAAAGAATACCAAATAGCTTGTTTATTACTCTTTGCCCATTTGAAATACAGCAGAGCAAATGCAAATGGGGTAAGCATAAAGGCATTTCCAGCGATTTGGAATAATGGAGAAGGATTATTATGAAGAACATCTAGAATCCCTTTGATGGGTAATAAATTCACAGAATGGACTATGTATTTCACTCCTTTTATTAGTTTACTATGGATATAAATTTATCCTTTCAACGAATTTAATCGTATCAAAGAATGTGAACTGAACACTGGAAGCCGTGGCTTTCTGGTTAGGTACCGTCAAGGTCGATACTTTAAACGTTTTGAAACTCAAGCTGTAAAATTTCTTGTACGTTGGTGGTGGATTTGTAGGGTGTTCATATTTTCCGACAGGTTTAAGACGATTGTACATAAAGGTTCCCATCTCATAGGCAAGACGTGAGAACTCAATATTGACATGGTTTTACAAAAGCATTTTCACCGAAAATTTCATATTGTTTAATCCACTGGTGGAGTATACTAGGATGAACTCCTATAGATTTAGCAATTGTCTTTCCTCCTTCAATACCATTTATATATTGTTTTACTGCTTGTATTTTTTCCTCTGGGGAAAATTTCGCCATAAAAAACTGCACCTCCAATTGTTAGTTGTGTCTAACAATTGGGGTGCAGTTCACCTAAGACAATAAGGAATCGACTTTTTTATTAATCCCATGGAAACTCATACTGTAGTCAATGGCCTGATAATTGAAAAAGAAAATATGCTACACTCTTTTTGTAAAAACTTAATTTTTATTTTATAATTCAATATTAAAAATAGTCTTTTTTTCGGAAACAGAACCTAGAAAGGTTAACTATTTAAAAATAAATTAAATTTCTTTTCTACATTTTTCAAGTGAATGATGGACTGTACCTTTGCAAGTTCTGGCTCTTCTGATTCAATTGCTAGAAAAATATTTTCGTGTTCTTTATAAACTATTTCTCTTTTTCTTACTAGTCCAACGTTTTGCTTAAGGGTAATCTCTAATACTTTATTGTAAAGAGAAGACAGGTTTTCAAGCATAAGAATCATGACTGAATTGTGAGTAGCTTGTATAATTGTTCGATGAAATTCAAAATCAGCTTCTCTACCTGTCCTTTCCTTAATAATAAAATCTTGTTCCATCCACTTTAGTACTTCTCGCATTTTTTCTAATTCATTGGATGTTCGCCTGCATGCAGCTAGATAAGCCGCCTCTGGCTCTAAAATTTTACGCATTTCAAATAAGTGTCGGATGCTCTCTCCGTCAGCTTTTTGAATGTGAAAATGCTGACTTAAAGAGGTTGGAATAATTTCCTCAACATAACTACCTCCTCCTTGCTGAGATGAAATAAGTCCCATAGCTCGTAAAACACTTAAAGCTTCTCGAATAGGCATTCGACTGACACCAAATAATTCAGCTAATTCCATTTCAGTAGGGAGTTTTGAACCTGGTGGAAACTTTCCATTCTCAATCATAACTAGCAATTCTCTTGATATTTTTTGTGAGACTTTCTCTTTTTGTATCAAATACTTACCTTCCTTTTTTCGATAGGTTTGGAATAACTCTTTAAATTAGGAGGCTGTGGAACTTGTTCACTAATAGCTTGACCAATGGAAATAGAAGCAGTTGCCGCAGGTGAAGGTGCATTTAAAATATGAGTGGAACGTTGGTTTGAATCGATTAAGAAATCGTCTACCATACTTCCATCCTGCATAAGCGCTTGGGCTCTAACGCCTGCATGGGTTGGTACTATATCGCTCTCTGTTAATTCTGGAATAAGTCGCTGCAAGCTCAGTAAAAATGCTTTTTTACTGAAGGAACGAATTATTTCATTAATACCTTCCTTCATATTCGGCATTGCCATTTTCCAAAAACCTGAGTACGACATCACCTCAAAAAAGTCTTTGAAGTTAAAATCTGTTTTCTTATAGCCTTCCCGTTTAAAGCTAAGAACAGCATTCGGCCCAGCATGAACCTCACCATTAATCATACGGGTAAAATGAACACCTAGGAAAGGAAAATCAGGGTTTGGCACCGGGTAAATAAGATGTTTAACAAGGTATCGTTTCTCTGGTATCAATTCATAATACTCTCCTCGGAATGGTACAATTTTCGCTTTGGTACCCAATCCACTCATTTTTGCAACCCGATCACTTTGTAGTCCGGCACAGTTAATCAGAAAGTGGGATTGGAATGTACCCCGATTTGTTTCAATCGTAATACCATCCCCTCTGTCGTAAATTTTCTCTACTTTCGTGGCAAGGTGCACATCTCCACCTCTCTCTTGAATAAGACGAGCGAAGGTTTGAGAAACCCCTTTGTAATCAGCAATCCCGCAGCTTGGAACACGAATTGCACCAAGCCCTCTCACATGTGGCTCAATCTCTTTAAGTTTTTCAACCCCAATTTTCTCTACATTCAATCCATTCTGTAAGCCACGCTTATATAGATTATCCATAAATGGAAGCTCTTCTGGATCTGTTGCAACGATCACCTTGCCACACACCTCATATGCAATCCCATGTTTTTTACAAAACGAAATCATGGCTTCATTTCCTTCACGTGCAAACTTAGCTTTAAAGCTTCCTGGTTTATAATAAATACCCGAATGAATAACTCCACTATTATGCCCGGTTTGATGGTGAGCAAGTCTATGTTCTTTCTCAATAATAGCAATTTTTGCATGTGGATAGCACTCAGTAAGTGCATAACCGGTAGACAGTCCTACGATTCCCCCGCCAATAATAATATAATCATACATTTTTCTTATCTCCTTTCAATAATATGTAATACAAATTTAAAAATCAAAAAAGTATAGACGGAATGAAAACGCTTTTGTATACTAATTTTAAGATATATTTTTGAATCCATCTAAATTCTAAGCCTTATTGTCAAAAAAATCAAGATAGTTGATAAAACTTGTATTACAAAAAATCAATTATTGTATTACAAAAAAATCAATTATTGTATTACAATTATTAGTATTACTTGTAACTTGCTAAATGTTCAGCCCATTGTTTTGTTATTTGCAGGATCAAGCACACTAAAAAAGGAGGAATAAAAGAGAATGAAAAAATTCGGATTGCCACTTCAAATCTTAACTGGTCTTCTATCGGGTATTATTGTAGGTGCTATTTTCTATAAAAACCCTGGAGTTGAAACGTATTTAAAGCCACTTGGTGATATCTTTTTACACTTAATTAAAATGGTTGTTGTTCCCATTGTTATTTCTAGTATTATTATTGGCGTAGCTGGATTAGGGGATGCTAAGAAGCTTGGCAAACTCGGATTTAAGACCATACTTTATTTTGAAATCGTTACCACGATAGCCATCGTTTTAGGAATAATTTTTGCGAACGTCTTTCATCCTGGAACAGGTATCAATTTGAATGAACTGACAAAAGGTGATATTTCAAGCTATGTTGAAACCGAAAAGCAAATTGAAAATGGTGGACATTTAGATTTCATAATTAATATCGTTCCGACCAATATTTTTGATGCTATGGCAAGTGGACAGTTATTGTCTATTATCTTCTTTTCTGTGCTTTTTGGGTTAGGAGTCGCAGCAATCGGTGAAAAAGGAGAACCCGTCTTAAATTTCTTTACGAGTGTTTCGCATGCGATGTTTTATGTAGTAGGTCTTGTCATGAAAGTTGCCCCATTTGGGGTATTTGGACTAATAGGTGTCACTGTTTCTAAATTTGGTCTCAGTTCACTTATCCCGTTGGGAAAATTAATTCTTGTAACTTATGGTGCCATGTTCTTCTTTGTTATCGTTTGCTTGGGTTTAATAGCTAAACTTTTTAAAGTTGATTTTTTAAAGATGATAAAACTTCTTAAGGACGAATTAATCCTTACGTTCTCTACTGCTACTTCCGAAACTGTTCTTCCAAAACTAATGGAAAAAATGGAGAAATTCGGATGTCCGAAATCAATTGTTTCTTTTGTTGTCCCAATAGGATACTCTTTTAATCTAGACGGTTCTACTTTATACCAGGCAATTGCTGCAATATTTATAGCTCAACTTTATGGAATCGACATGTCTTTAACTGAACAAATTACGTTGGTTTTAATTCTCGCGGTAACTTCTAAAGGGATTGCTGGAGTAGCTGGTGCATCTTTTGTCGTCCTTTTAGCTACTTTAGGGGCTGCTGGTCTACCACTCGAAGGCTTGGCCTTTATCGCAGGGGTTGATTTTCTATTAAATATGGGTCGAGCTACTGTTAATGTCGTAGGAAATGCGTTGGCTGCAGTAGTAATGACCAAGTGGGAGAAACAATTTGACTATAAAAAAAATAAACACTTTGCATTAACAAACAAAGAGGTTAGCTAGTGAATTTAACACTATTCACAGTTCAAATTCTAAAAATATGTTTTATTAAATTAATATCTACCAGGATTCTGGTGCAAAAACTTTCCTTTCATCAAACTTGTAGTTAAATTTGTTGGTTTTGCATTTTAAAGTCGATCTCCTCTTATGTTAAGGAATCGACTTTTTTACTTTCCCTTGTTGAACTAACGCTACCCTATAGTTTAAGTAGAAACCTTCACAATACTGCTATGTAATCATAATAAAAGGATGAAACCATTTCGATTCCATCCTGATATTTTTTTATTCCATTGTACAAATGACGGGATCCGGAGGAACCCAGCTTTAGTTAGGTTCCTATACTTTACACGGCACTTAATGGGTTCTATAAATATGAATTTATCATCCTCTGAAAACGACTTTCTTCATTCGGTAGAGGTTTTTACGTTCAGCAGGAGGCATAAATTCAATAAGTCCTGCCGCAAAAGGTTGCGTACCGATACGGAGCTAACCTTTGTAACGCTTAGTTCGTTACCTGAATGCTCAGCGATATAATAAATCTACTTTTTTAACCACTCCAAAAATCATTTTCCTAGAATCCATCTAGGAACCCACCAGTTCGCAGGACCGAGCAGTTTCATTAATGCGGGAACCACGATAATTCTAATCAGGGTAGCATCAATAAAAATAGCACAAAATAAACCAACACCGAGTGCTTTTGTAATCTCAATATTGGTAAAAATGAATGAACCAACAACTACTAGTAAAATTAATGCAGCACTACTGATAAGACGACCCGTTTTCTGGAGTCCTGCGGCTGTGCTTTTTTCATTATCACCTGACCTATCGTATTCTTCCTTAATTCTTGATATTAAAAAGACTTCATAATCCATTGAAATACCAAACACAATACAAAAGATTGTTACAGGCATAATGATACTAACATAGCCAGTAGATGTAATATTTAGTAAATTAGTGAGCCATCCATACTGAAAAATAATTACCACTATTCCTAGACTTGCTCCAAGGCTTAAGACATTCATCATGACCGCTTTAAGCGGAATTAGAACCGACTTAAAAGCATACAACAATATCAAGTAAGTCACAGATATAATAAATAACATCATCAACGGTAAACCTGAATTTATTCGATCCATCATATCCACAAGCAAAGCGGTTTGCCCAGTAACATACGTTTCCAATTCATTTGTTGATACATTTCTTATCTGGTGAACAAGATTGGAAGCTTCGACCGAATCTGGCGTTGACCGTGGTACAACTGTAAGCAAAGCAAAATTCCCTTTCAATAAACTTTCATTTAACATTCGGTCATATGTACCCTTTAACTTAAGTAGTTGAAAGGTTTCTTCTGGTGTACGGTTTCCAAGAACATCGATAAAACTTTGAACCGAAAGCACACCAGGTAATTGGTGAATCTTATCCTCATATTTCTTTATGTTCCTAGTGGATGATACTTCTGTGACATTTTCCTTTGCCTTCACAATAATAAAAATCGGGCTTGATTTCCGTACGTCATAATTTTTTTTTAGCAATTCCACCCCTATCCTTGATTCATAGGACGGAGGCAATACTTCCGCAGTAGGAACCCCTACTTTCATACGAACGATAGGGAGCATAAAAGATATTAACAAGGTGCTTATTAAAATGGCAAATATGGCTGGCCGTTTCATTACGGACAGTGCGATTCGCTCCCACATGATTGAATTCTCCATTCTCTTTTGAGTGCCCGCAAAAACCTTAAGAGAATTGATACGATGGCCCAAAATACCTAGTAGTGAGGGTAAAAGCGTGCATGATAGGATCATTGCTGAAAAGACCACCAGCACACCACCTAAACAAAGAGAGTAAATAATAGGGAGTTTTATAAACAGCATGCCGAACATACCAATTAATACAGCAAATCCAGAAAAGAAAACAGATTGTCCTGCTGTTTGTGTAGCCATGGCCACAGCTGCCTTTACTGATTCCTGTCTCTTTAATTCCTCTCGAAAACGGCTGACAAGAAACAGTGCATAATCAACTCCGATCGCAAGACCCAGCATCATAACTATATTTGGAAGAAAATTTGAGAACGAGTAATAATCAGTAAGATAATAAATTATTCCAAGTGCCAGTGATACACTCATTATCCCAACTAATAGAGGCAGAATGGCTGCCCACACTGTCCCAAAAATAAATAATAGGACAAGTAAGGCAATTGGAAGGCCAATCTTTTCTGAATGTGCCATGTCTTGTTTTGTTGCCTGCTGTACTTCATGAGTTGTCGCAATTTCCCCATCAACATATGTATCCATTCCCTGGGGCTTCCCTATTAGCCTTTTCATCTCTGGAAAATGGTTAAGAGCCTCTTGATTCTTTAGTTTTAGTTCAACAACAACAGACTGAATTCCCTTATCCTCTATTAAACGAGGTGTTGAATTGATGTGAATTTTTTCAACATAGTTTCGTTTTTTTAATTTATCTAATGAATGCAGTATGTCCTTCTTCGCTTGTTCACTTGTTAAGTCAGTATCATGACTTGTATAAACAATAGTGACTGTAGACGGTGACGTCCCAAGTTCCTTTTTTATTAATGAAAATCCGAGGTCCGATTCGCTTCCCTTCGAATTGAATCCACTTTCCTTAAGCCTATCAGGTAGTTTTTGGACAAAATATGCAGAAACTATAAATAACAATATCCAAAAAATTGTTACTGCCCAGCGCAATCTGTACATCCTTATTCCCCAATGCCAGAATAGACCTTTTTCTTGAATCTCTCTCATTTATAACATCCTCCATTTTGTTCCAGTGATAATAGGATTTCACATAGCACACGTTTTTATGAAAGTGAACGATTGGGAAGAATAGCGATGAAATTTTTCCTATCCTATACGTCAGGAACTATTAAATGGTTTTAGAGTTTATCCTATAAGAGGGCATACACTTTCTTGTAAGACACCATGTGCCCTATGAAAGTTTTTACATTTATTTTAGGTTCCAATAATTATGCTAACGATTTTTTAGGAATTTTATAAAAATAAAAAATAAAATATTGCTTAAGGACATATTTTCCACATTTATTTGGCCCTATTAGTGAGTTTAAAACAAAATTCCTTGTCTAATCATATTCACTAAAAAAAGCGAGATCGTCCACTACGGTATGTATAACTCTCCATTCATCTGCCTCAGTTCTGTGTAATCTTGGTGTTACTTCCAATAGAATTAGGTATGTTTATACTTCTAAGTATCCCTTATCAGGGTAAATTATAATTGCACCAAATTAAAGGAGGGTACCAATGGTTCGTATTAAGGTTTTGTTAGTGCTCATGCTCATGCTGCCATTCCTATTGAATGTTCCTTCAGCGAATGCTGCTCCACCAGAAAATGAATTGAACCAATATTTAGCGGAAATAGGATGGACTAAACAAGAGTTATTTGACTATCTTTCCTACTATGAAATTCCATTAGATGATTTTAACACAGTGGAAGAACTTAAAGATGTCATGGGTACCCCAATTAACTCGAAAAATTTTCAGGAGTTATTAACTAAATATGGTCTTACCGAGAAAGAATTTAATGATTTAATGGACCATTTTGGTGATAACTTGAATGACTATAAATTTATAGAGGATTTGGATGCATCAGTTGAATTCTATGTAAACAACGATGAGTATATGGCGGAAATCGAAAAAGCATTAGGGGAATTTGGCATTACTGAAGAAGAAGCAGAAAGATTTTTTAACTACTTAGCTGAAGTAGAAGAAAAAAATAAAGATCAACTTGACCAAATAGCAACAAACGATACCCTTTGGGAAAAATTCACCAATGTAGAAGATCCTAGTCAATTAAGCGATGAAGAACTTAATGAAATGGTTCAAATTTTAGAACAAACAATTGCGTTGTATGAAATTAAAATGAACTTTAAGGTTAACGGCCATCCAGTAACCTTAAATGATTTATTAAAAATGCAAGAACCTCCAAAAGGTAGTTTATCTGGCAGTGTTTACAGTCCTTCAGGGGAACTTCTGATTGACTTTAATATACCTCAAGAGTTTTTTGAATCACTGGAAGTTGTAGACAACGGGGAGGATTTACTTCATTTAGGTGAAATATCAGATGATTATGTTGATCATATGCATGAGGAGAAATATGAACAAGGACGAAAAAATTTAAAATAAAACATTAGCCCTTCTCCATTGGGGAAGGGCCTTTGTAAAAGGCACCGATATGATTGGAACAGGATTTAGAAATGAACGTGATTCTTCAAACTGTATTTCCATTTCCTCAATAATATCTTTCAATTTGACTTGTATACTCATTATTAGATCACCTTTTGATATTTTTACTAATGCACCCGTTAGTTGAAGAACGGGGGGCTT
>NZ_NUOW01000056.1:0-38619 GCF_002584635.1 Bacillus sp. AFS031507 | reverse complement strand
AGAGGACCTCAATCATAAGCAGCGCCAAATCGTCAGAAGGATAATGAGACTCTTTTTCAAGTCCTATCTATGTTCTGCCGATGGAGTTGGTAATACATTTATACATTTGCCTATAAATTTCGCGTTTAATAAGATTAGCCGATGAATGCTAATTCGTCATTTTCTATTGTCTAATTTTCATAACTTTATTTATCCGAACTGTTAAACATATAGTCAAGTCTGAACCTGGCCCTTGAGCTTTCCTCATATTTCCACGTGGCTATTTCATCATCAACCTAGTCAAATCTTAGATGTTTTACGTGATTTTAAAATTCAAGGTGGTAAGAAAGAGAATGCTAAGCGAGCCATGTTTATCAGCCCGATGGAGTTATCGATGTTGGATGCCGTCATCAGGTTAGCACGATTGCTAGACAATCCGACCGATATTCTGACACTTGCTCCTCTATTTACCAAGGAAATTCTCTATATCATTAAACATTAATCTTTTTATACCAAATCAAATTAAAGTATTAGTTACAAGACATTGTGATGTGAGCAATGAAAAGAACCTCCATTTCTAGAGGTTTCTCATTCATTAAATATTATAAATAAAATCCTCAGGTATGACCCGTCTTAAGAAATGCTGAGTTCTTTCTTCTTTTGGTCTTGAGAAAATCTCCTTTGGAGAATTCTCTTCTACGATCACACCGCCATCCATAAAGATGACTCTGTTGGCTACATCCTTTGCAAAAGACATTTCATGCGTCACCACTAACATGGTTGTTCCTTCTTTTGCAATATTTTTCATGACGGTTAAGACTTCACCGACTAATTCTGGATCCAGTGCAGACGTTGGTTCATCAAATAAAATAATATCTGGATTTAACGCAATCGCTCTTGCAATGCCCACCCGCTGCTGCTGCCCGCCAGACAGTTCACTAGGGTAGGAATTCAATTTATCTGCCAATCCGACCTTCGCCAAGGCCTGTTGCCCCAGCTCATTGGCATCTGCTTTCGGCACCTTTCTGCCAATGATAAGACCTTCTGTCACATTCTCTAATACTGTTTTATTCGTAAACAGATTATAATTCTGAAACACAAAAGCAATCTTTTGCCTGATTTGATGTATTTGTTTTTTGGTTACTGATTTAAGGTTCACATGAATATCACCAAAAATGGCTTGCCCCTGATCGGCCCGTTCAAGAAAGTTAATGCACCGAAGCAATGTGGTTTTACCAGAGCCACTCGGGCCAAGAATGACAACCACATCACCCCTATCAATCTGTAAATCTACTCCTTTTAAAATCTCATTCTTACCAAAGGACTTGTGGATATTTTTAATCTCTAACATGACTTTGCCTCCAATCATGATTTTAGGCAGCGGCTGCTTTATACTTCCTTAACCGTTTTTCATACATCTTAAATAAGGTTTCCACTAAGCTGCATAAAATGAGATAGACAAGAAAGATATCGATGTACGCTTCAATAAAATTGTAGCCAACATTGGCTGCCACTTGAGCTTTTAACGTAATCTCTCTCAATGACAAAGCATAACCCAAAGAGGTAGCTTTAATAAGATTGACCGTTGCTGTACAAATATTGGGCAATGCCACCACTAATATTTGTGGAATGAGTATTCTTCTAAACGCTTGCACATTGTTCAACCCAACAGAATAAGCTGCTTCCAGCTGCCCCTTACTGACCGTGCTAATAGCAGAACGAAATACTTCAATTAAAATAGCTGTTGTATTCAACGAGAAAACAATAAATGCGTACCAAATCGGATTGATATCGTAGATACTCGTTTTAACATGATACTTCTCGAATATGGGAGCCAATAGTAAAGGAACACTTGTAAAAATAATAAAAATTTGAACAATAACAGGAGTCCCTCTCACAAATGAAACATAGACTCGTGCCAACTGGCTTATCACTGGAATTCTATTAATCCGCGATAAGGCGAGCAAAAATCCTGAAGGCAGAGCAATGAGTAAGGAGACAATCGTAATGAGTAAGGCTATAGGCACTCCAGATAATGCAACAAAAAAGGTTTTTACTAAAAATGAAACATCCAATCCGACCGACATGCTGTCACCCCCTATGTCGTTTTTATAACCAGTTTACCTTTACTAAAAATCTTTTCTAACTTTGAAAAGAACTGTTCAATCAAAATGGATAAAACCCAGTATATAAGAGATAAGGCAAGATAAATTTCTAACGAATGAGAATTATAGTTATTTGAAATAATAAGGCTTGCTTTCCCCATAATATCAACCAAACCAATGGTATACGCTAATGATCCTTCTTTCATTAATTCAAGGAGGCTGTTGCCGAAATTGGGCAATGCGACAACAAATGCTTGTGGCAACACAATTCTCCGAAATGCCTGGGCAGGACTAAGCCCGACACTAACCGCTGCCTCATATTGTCCACGGTCGATCGCTTCATAGGCCGTTCTCATCACCTCAGACATGAAGGCCCCAAATTGCAGCGAAAAGGTAATCACAACATAAATCAAAGTGTGAAGATGATTCAGTTCTGTACCAAAGTTACTGGCTATTGCCGGAAGCCCGTAATACACTAAAAATAAAAGAACAATAGAGGGGGTACACCTTAAAATGGTGGTATACCCATTGGCGATTTTTCTGGCAGCCGTACTCGTTCCGAGTTTCATTACGGCTAAGATAAAACCTAGAATCGTACCGAACAAAACCGATAGACCTGCAACCATAAAGGTTACGTGTAGAAACGAAAGAAGTTGTGGCAATGCTCCCCAAATGTAGGTACTATCAAAATACGTTTGCATATTCCACCTCTTTTTAGATGGTTACCTTTTTACAGTATCCAATAGTTTAAATAAATCAGTATTATAGAACTTAACCATCAGTTTGTTTGTCTTCTTTTCCTCTTTTATTTTCTTGATGGCTTGATCATAGGCATCTGCAAATTCTTGTTCTTTTTTGTTGAATAATGGCCACGTTTTGACAACCGCAAACTCATTATAAACAAGGTCATTTGCTAAATTATGATAAGGACCATCCTTTGCAAGAACTTGCTTTTCATACGTTGCTCCCAAATAAATGCCTCCATCTACACGTCCTTCATTTACCCATTGAACGACATCCACTGAGAATGCATCTCCTGCTTCCAGTTTAACTTTATTGTCTGGATTGGCTTGGTTATATTCATCTACAATGGTATATTGAGCATTACTTGCCGCAATAGGTGCTAACGAAAGCTTAGCTTTAGCAAAGTCTGATAAGTCTTTTATATTATCGTTTTTCTTTTTTAACAAAATGCCAACTCCGCTAAGTCCGAGGAATTCTTTCGGAAAAATATAACTCTTCGTTCTTTCCTCTGTGAACCAGGCATTTTTTACCCCTACTTGATATTTTCCTTGCTGCACCCCTACCAATAAATCTTCACTGGATGTTGGCACATATTCGAATTCATATTCTGGCAATGCTTTATCCACTAATTTCATGACTTCAATTTCATATCCGGTTGGGTTGCCCTTTTCATCTAGGTATCCGATTGGTTTACCGCCTTGATCAAACGCTACTTTTACTTTTCTTACTTCTTTCTTAGCAGCTCCCGCATCCGATTTTGCCCCAGTTGTTGACGTTGAGCCGCAGCCCGCAATGAGGGTTACTAAAGCGATTCCTGTAGCTGCGATTTTAAAAAACTTATTCATTTTCATTGTCTTTTTCCTCCCTTAGATTCATATTGTTGAATAGCTGTTTGAGCTAATTTTAAAATAGTTAGATCATCCATCGGCGGATTATGCAGGCCTGCCCGGACATCTCGGTAATAACGCTGCAGTGGATTGGTCAGCTGTAAGCTTTTTGCTCCGACTAATCGCATAGCTTTGTCGACCACGGTAATCGCGGAATTGGTCACAAGATGTTTGGCTACAAGTGCTTCATTTGTGATATCCCGTTGACGATCCTCATCAATGTAAGCCTCTGCCGTACCATATAGGGCAAATCTTGCTTTGTATAATTCCAAGTCCATCTCGCCTAATAAAGCCTGCACGTTCGACAGCTGAGCGATTGGACCCTTAATACTATTGGGCGAATGGGTATTGGCAAATTCGAGTGCATAGTCCCTGGCGGCCTGCGCGATCCCTAAATAGGTGGCAGGAATCAGCAGACCCCAGCCATTCAGTTTAAACCCCGTATGATAACTGGGAATTTCGACTAAGTCCGACTCATCCACTTCCACGTTTTCTAATACTAGATCATGGCTGCCGGTACCACGCATCGCGATTACATTCCAATTTTCCTCGATGGTTAGTCCTTCCGCTTCTTTTGGAATCAGCAAAAAGCCTACCGTTCCTTTTTCTTCGATCCAAGCAGAAGTTAAAAAATAATCCAGTTCCGGTGAACAGGTTGTATAGTTCTTCCGCCCATTAATCACCCATTTTCCAGCTGCCCGCTTAGCACTTGTTCCGGGCCGGCCACCGCGAATGGGACTGCCTGTAGCCATTTCGCTTACTGCTCGGTTAATGATGGCCCCATTGTTTACCTCTTCAGCAAAAAATGCTAACTTTTCTGGATTCCAATACCGATTTTCAAATAATTCTCCAACGGTCATTAATGTCCATCCAATCGATAACGCGGTGCTGCCATCATAGCTTCCCAGCTTTTCTTGTAAGAGAATGGAATCGTATAGAGAAAATCCTGACCCGCCAAATTCCTCTGGTAAGGTCAATTTGGTATAACCGATTTTTCTTAACGCTTGGATATTCTCTCTAGGGAAGCTGCCCTCCTTGTCGATTTGCGAGGCTTGTGCTTTAAAGTCCGCTTCTAATGGGTACAGCCGTTCAAGCCACTTACGCTGCTTGCTATTTTTTACAAATAAGGCCTGCATGCTCTTTGCTCCCTCCTAACATTTAATAAAAAAGACTGCTCCCATTTAGAATGGAAGCAGCCTTCAGTTGACTGATAAGCTAAGCTCACAAGTTTTTATATACATTATTTGGAATATTATGTATCTATTACATTATAATAAGCATATTAATCCAATGTGTCAACTAGGAATTTAAATTTGAATTTCCATTAACTAATTTACATACTCCAGATTCATATGAATCATCAAGAAGATCTGTACCGTATTGAGATTTTAAATTTTCAATTTTATATAGGTTCTCTTTATTATCTCCATACTGAATATACTTCTTAATTAACGCACGAGGTTTGCTCGCTTGTCCCTTTACAAATACTGGAGCCTCATCTATATAATATTGATAAACCTTATCGGTAAGTGGACCCTTCTCGCCTTGATCAATATAATTATGTAAGTAGGCACAACTTTTGAACGAAAAAGGCCATGAAAACCGTCCCTGTGGGCCTTTAACGTCTAATTATATTTGCCATTACTAAACTAAATAAAAAACGGTAAAAATTTTTTACCTAGTAGTAAAAAATTTTTACCTCAAATTGTATTTTTCCAATTTATAATTTAATAATTGTTTGGAAATTCCTAATCGTGTTGCCAGTTCTGTTAATTTCCAATTTGTATTTTTAAATTCACTAATAATGATCGATTTCTCAAACTCCTCAATCGCATTTTTTAGAGTCCATTCCTTGGTATTCTTTTGATTACTTATTGCTTCCTCATTGTATTTTCTAATTCTCTTAGGTATATCCTCAATAGAAATCTGATTAGAAGTAGCATTATTATAAGCTGTTTCGATTGCATTCTTTAATTCTCTAATATTCCCTGGCCATGGATACCTTTTAAACCATTCCAACACTTCGGGTTTTACACCTTCAATAGACATATTCATGTGATTATTGTAAAAATGAATATAATACTCAAGCAATGTTTCAATATCTTCTTCTCTTTCAGCTAAAGTAGGTAAATCAATTTGGACAACTCCCAATCTGTAGAAAAGATCCTCTCGCAATCTTTTTTCAGAAACTAGGATTTCCGGATCTTCATTTGTTGCTGAAATGATCCTTATGTCAACATAAATATTTTTGTTCCCGCCAATTCTTCTTATCATTTTTTCTTCAATCGCTTTGAGCAGTTTTGCCTGAAGATAATAATCTAAAGAATTAATTTCATCCAAAAATAATGTTCCACCTTCAGCTTGTTCCATTAATCCTGGCATATCTGTGGAGCCTGTAAAACTTCCTCTCACCGTACCAAACAAAGTACTCTCCAACAGGTTAGGTGGAATCGCACTGCAGTTTAGTGAAAGAAAAGGAGAACCATATCGATCACTTAAATTGTGTATCGACTGGGCAACAACCTCTTTTCCTGTGCCGGTTTTACCATTTATTAGGACAGTAGAATTGGTTTTCGCAATTTTCTCTATCTTAATCTTAATGGCTCTCATATTTGGATTGGCAGTAATAATATTTTCAATTGTATAAATGGTATTATTTTTTCGATAAACTTTATGGCTTGCCATTTTTTCCAAAGACTGAATATTTTCCTTGGAATAAATGTGTTTTGAGAACTCAATTGCTCCAACCACTTTATTGTTGTCAATAATCGGATATGTGGAGTTTATTGACTCAAAATGATTTCCACTTTTTGTAACCAACAGTTGTCTAACATTACTTTCGGCTTTTCCACTTTTTATTACTCTCATAATGGTGCTGTTTTCATTTGTAAGGTTTTTATAAAATGAGGTAATATGTTTTCCCATAAATTCCTCAGGTCTAAGACCAATTTCTCTAAGTACATTTAAATCGGCTAGATCAAAAAAAATGATTATTCCTTTTTTATCGGCAACTAATATATTATCATAATCCACTAGTTTTTCGATATTTCTGATATCTATTTTCAAGATTCGACCTCCATTCCTCTATTGTTAAAGGAAGAACACAATCCTTATTCAATTATGTATTTTAAAAAGTTATATTACCATTATTATAGGGTATATTTAAATTCAAAGGAATACAAAGAACAGCCCTTTTTAAAGAGTAGAAAAAGATACCTTTTCACTTTGATTTCTTTAGTAATAAGGTATCTTTCATTTAGGAAAATATATTTTTAGTTATTATTTATTGGAATAATGGTTCAACCAATTTATGGCTGTCTGAACAACGACTGCTACTCCCAATGGAATGACGCCTTCGTCCATTATAACGTTCGGATTATGGAGCGGATAATTGTTCTCTCTCAAACCGTTGGCACCAGCCCACATAAACATCGTTGGTACAATATTGCTGATATAGGAAAAATCTTCTGTGCCAGCCAACGGCTCCTTGTTGACCTCCAAATTGTTCTCTCCAATGACTTCTTTTACATAAGGTGCCATTTGCTCACACAATTCCTCATTATTAAATAAAGAAGGGGTTGAGACTGTTTCAAGGCTGTAGGTACCGCGTAACATTTTAACGGTTGCATCAATAATCTCTGGAACTCTTTTAAATAAATAATTCCTTACTTTCGGATTAAATGTACGTAAAGTGGCATCAAGGTGGGCAGAATCAGGAATAATATTTGCGACAGTTCCTCCACCCATCTTCCCGATAACAAGAACGGCCATTTCTCTTGGGTCTACTTCTTTCCCAACTAAACTATTTAATTGCGTGTAGACCGCATTAATAATCATTAAAGGATCGATGGCTTTTTGCGGTTCAGAGCTGTGCCCGCCTTTTCCCTGTACTTTTAGGAAAAAGCCATCCAATGACGATGCTGCAATCCCCGGCTTATATCCGAATTTTCCGACCTCTAAGCTTGGATCAACATGCAGGGCCAGTGCCGCATCTACTTTTGGGTTTTCCAATAGCCCATTCGCCACCATATCCTTAGCACCTGCGCCAATTTCCTCGGCTGGTTGGAACATGATCTTGACCGTTCCGTTAATCTCATTTTCTTTTTCCTTTAATAACTTTGCCGCACCGAGCATGAATGTCGTATGGATATCATGACCGCATGCATGCATAAATTCATTAGTGGATTTAAATTGCAGATCTGTATTTTCCTTTAGAGGTAAAGCATCCATGTCTCCTCTTACCAAAAGAGTTTTACCTTTTCCCTTACCAATAGTTACAACTAATCCCGAGGTCCCTACCTTTATAGGTTCAAGACCCATGTTATTTAAAATTTTTTCCACGTAGGCAACCGTTTTTGGTAAATCAAAGCCGATTTCAGGATTTTGATGGAGATATCTACGATATTTGATTAGTTCCTCTTTTATTTCCTCTGCACGTGATAAAATATAATCTTTTCCTAGGGTTCTATTCATAGAAATGCTCCTTCACTTTTTGCTCTATCATCATTAAAAGTATTTAATTCAAACTTTGGTTTTATTTTAGCTGCAATGGAAAATAATCCAAATTGGACAATAGAAAGAACCATTAAAACAGTTAGAAGTGAACCGTATGAATGGCTTATATGGTAAAGAGCACCTGACACGATTGGCGTTATGGCTGCACCTAATGAAATAAAAATGGCTACAACTCCATATTTTGCACCAAATTCCTTCTCACCAAAAAGAGCTCCTGTCATGTAGGCAGGTGTAACGGTAACCGCTGTTGAGCCAATTCCTGAAAAAACAGTATAAAGAATAGCTGGTAAGATTATGTTTGCTTTCATTAAAAATAGAAAACTTACCATACTTCCTGCAGATATAATAAGTAATGTTGTGACTAATCCCAACTTGTCAAATAACCGACCTACTACCAGTTTTCCAACAATTACCATTCCCGAGCCTAAAGATAATAGCAATGCAGCTGTTTTGGCAGTTGTACCTATACTAGCCAGATAGGGGGCAAGATTGATTAGCATTGCGTTAACAACGAGCCCGCCAACTAAGATAGCTAAACAAAGAGTCCAAAATGATAGGGACTTTAATGCTTCGCCCTGAGTTGTACCTGTTAATTCTTTCTTTTGTGTACTTATTAAAGTGGATTCTTCACTAAGTGGTGATAGACCTTTGTCAGCTGGATCTAATCTTATTACAAATACAGCCAACGGAACTAATACAGCAGCTATTAAAATTCCTAATACTAGATAAGCTGATCTCCATCCGTAGGCTGTAATAAGCCAATTAACTAAAGGGCTAAGGATTACGCCCCCAAATCCGCTGCCTGACAAAGCAATTCCTAAACATAAACCACGTTTTTTATTAAACCAATTGGTGATGAGAACGGATGCTGGAATCATTGCTCCTCCTGCCATACCTGCCCCCATTAGTATGGCAAATAGATAAAAATGAATGAGTTTAGTTGAAAATGAAAAACCAACAAATGCAACAGAAGCAATTAAAATAAATAATGTTAGATATACTCTTACATCCATCTTTCTCATTAATCTACCTGCTATTGGACCTACAGCCATGGCAGCTAAAGCCATTATGGTAAAATATAGCATAAACTGAGATGGACCAAATCCGAGTTCTTTCGTAACAGGCAGAATAAATAATGAAACCAAGTTGGCAATCGGAGCATAAATTAAAGTCATAATCAAAAAGGTTGCTACCACAATCCACCAACCATAAAAAATCTTCCCCTTTTCTTTCATACCATCCCATCCTTTTTAGTTGAAATTTTATGATTCTACTACTAATTTTTCGATCGAATCTAATTTATAAACCAAATTACCAGCCATATAGGTTTCCACTACTTTTATCTCATCAATTTGCTCAGGATCTATGATCAATAAATCTTTATCCAAGACAATGAAGTCGGCATGGAAGCCTGGTTTCAGCTGGCCAACATTGGGGATCCGGATGATTTCCTGCGCCGCTCGGGTATACAGCGTAATCGCTGTTTCAACATCTACTCTTTGTATTTTTCCGGTATCTGTTCCGTCGTGAGCAAGTCGGGTGACGGCCGATTTGATTCCGACGAATGGATTTACGGGGTCTGCCCATGCGGTGGCGGGAGCATCGGATGAAAATGCTAGTTTTATACCAGCCTCTAACATTGCTTTAAATGGATAGGTTTGCTTAGTTCGTTCCGCACCTAAATTACGAAGATAGGTTTCAATTTCTGCGAACAGGAAGATGGGCTGCGAAACAAATGCAATTCCCGTTTCTGCTGCCCGCTTCAGTGTACCAGGAGTCGGCATGGCCGCATGCTCAATTCTGATCGATGGTGCGTCGGTCAGCCAGCCTTTTTGCCCATAGAAGGTATCAACAATCAAATCGATTGCCTGTTCACCCATGGCATGGATAACAAGCTGGATTTTATGTTTTTTTGCTGCTTCTGTGGCAGCCAATAATTCTTCCCTGGTAGTCATTTGGATGCCATAATTTTCTCCTTCCCCTAAAAATGGCGGGTTGACCCAGGCTGTTTGGCCGGAGACACTTCCGTCGGAAAACAATTTAATTCCGCCAATGTGTATTTGATTTTTTCTTACCAGTTTTTGCTGTTCAATGACAGGCTGTTCTTTTAAATCTTCCCAAATATAATAAAGAACGGAACGCTGCTTCAGTCCTTTTTCAGTAGCCAATTGATACATTTCTATGTAATCATTTGGCTTTGTCCGCCCCATTAATTCCGTAATGGCTGTAATCCCGTGTGAAAGTAAAACAGGGCTGAGTTCTGCAAGTAATGCCGCATCATCTTCCAATGTCGTTTCAGGCATGACATGATTAACAAGATTTTTGGCATTCTCACGTAAAATACCTGTTGGCTCACCGTTTTCATCACGGTCAATTTTGCCGCCCTGCGGGTCTGGAGTATCCTTCGTTATTCCTGCCAATTCCAATGCTTTACTGTTGACTGATATGATATGGGCGCAAGTTCGAGTAATGACAACCGGAACATCGGGTGCTGCCAGATCCAAATCCCTGCGAGTTGGGGCTCTTCCTTCTAATAACTTACCTTCGTCATAGCCCCAGCCTTGAATCCAGGAATCTTGACTTTGTGATGCACGCACCAAACGAATTTGTTCTTGTAAATCTGATATTGAATGAATTAGAGGCTGGGTACAGGCTATTTGCTTGGCAGCTCCAGCCAAATATAACGGATGTAAATGTGCATCAATCAATCCGGGCAGAACGCTTTTACCATAAAGGTCGACACACTTTCCTTCTATATTTTTCAAATCTTCTTCTTCACCGATCCAGGCAATCCTGCCATTACGGACGACCATGGCACTGGCATAAGGCTGTTCTGGATTGGATGTAAAAATTTTCCCATTAATAAATGTTAATTCATTGCTGCTTTGGCTCATGTTTTCTTCTCCTCTCATTTTGTCAATACTGAAATCGTTTACATAGGAAGGATGAAATCATCATTTGCTTCCTCGCTTTTAGATATTGCAATAATTGTGCCAACTTTTTAAACATTATTTGTAGATTTTGTGAATGTTCTTCTTACAGCCTTAAAATCTTTTATTCTCGGCAAAATTAATCACTCAATTCCCGAAGATTTAGTAAATTAAAACAACAAATATACCAAAAAATTTGAGACTCTGTAAAATATTTTTGATTTTTCGTAAAAAAATTTTTACCAACAAATTTGCGTTTCAGGTAAATCAATTTCCCATCCTAGGTGTTCTAATAATTCTACCGATGCCTTTCCTACTTTACTTTGAAACATGTCTACTAGACAGGTAGCAAATAGCAACCAAAGCAGCATAATTGAGTGATTATGACACACACCAACTAAATCCCCACTTTGTCACAAAGTTCGGCCGGCTCCAGATATTTAATTTCTCTCTTCTTGCCAGACTCTCATCGTCTCTATATAAATCTAGATATCTATAGGGTGGCTTCATAATGTACCCCACTCGTGCGAATCCTTCTTTTAGCAAGGTTTCTTGCACCGATTTGCCATCGACATAAACATAGGCTAGTAGTCGTCCGTAAGAATCCTTAGTGTTCTCCTGCTCCAGTTCTATCGTTAGAATTCCACTCTTTACTAACTCGTCATTCCTTAAGTAAGCTGCCATTGCGTAAGGCTGGATACACATGTCTGGCTTTTTTGATTCCGGTGTATCGATTAATAAATAACGAACCGTTTCGATTTTCCCCTTCACTCTTACCTTTATGGTATCACCATCAACGGTATCGACGAATGTGACGGGTACTTGTCCTATCGGGATGACCAACGCTTCATCCATACGTGTGGTACTCGCTGGAGTCTCATCCTGCTGTAGGCTGACCCTTGGTTTTATTTCTTCTTGCTGAAATGATGGCGGATGTAAGGCTAGAAGCGTGGTGGCTGCTACTAATGCGACTCCTGTTATTCTTTTTCGCAAAATAAATACCTCCCTAATTTCAAGCTTACAAGTCTACAAACTGTCCATAGGATTCGTCCAAAAATCAGTACGTACCATTCTAAACTTTGCCATCTTCCACCACTGCCTTTCTTCTAATAAAATTCCTTCATCTTTGATATATAGATTAATGAGGTAAGTGGTCATATGTTATTCATTAGAATATGAATAGTTTATGACACTCCTTCATCACCTTGTCCTTTACGAGGGCTTTATGTAAAAGCCTATGTCTATTAGCACTTCTACCATATCGAGATTTTGAGAGGTAAAGCGAATTTCACTTTTTCGAATTTGAGGGCACTTTTAGCGCTCAACAGCAAAAAAACGCCTTCAAATTTCACATTTGAAGGCGTTTTTTGCAATTTAGGACGAATTTTGAGCTTTTTTTGTGAAGACGTTTATCTTTCTTAGGTTATGTGAAAATCTTGTTTCTACTATTCTTTTAACCTTACTTTCATTTATAAGTGGTTTATATTCATCTATACCAATAAGGGACGACAAAAAGTATGATCCTTTTGCCTCGTTTGAACCATTTCAGCCTTCATCCGCCGATCAATAATCATATAATCAAGCTCATTCGGCTGATTCTCTCCAGTATAAACAAAAGAACAATAGCCTTTAATTTGCTCTCCATAAAAAATTGGGGTGCGTAACAATGAAAGCTTTTCTGAATAACGTACAAATGTAGTGTTGGAATCTCTAAATGTATTTAAAGAAAGCGGATTCGGAAGGTTTCCTGATTTTACAATGATTTGATTATATTCATCTTCAATAAAGACTGTTAAACCAGTCGTTTCAAATAAAATATCAACAACTTTTTGTAACCCTTGGTTCGACAGTAGTTCCTCAATTAATTGCCGGTGTATATCGCTCGCTTTACTTAAATGGGCCCGTTCCATTTTTAATTTCGCTGTTATTACATCGAGTTCCTTGATCATGCTATTCGCTTGATAGTAACTCAGGTCACTCGTAATTTCTTCTCCCCATATTTCAATTGGCATACAAATACATTTGCATTGCTCGTGGCCCATCGCGCGACATTCTACTTCCTTAACAAGGATGGGCTGTTGCAACACTTTTGACAGGTAACCGCTTGCATATCCACACAAGGTGTGACAAACAGGCCCTTCACTGAGGCCTTTGTCTTTTAAATATTGAGACGCTTCAAACGTATTAATCCAAAGGACTTCAATAAAATTGCATTTCTTTTGCTCATCAAAGCTCATTTCCAAAATTTCCACTTTATCTAAGTAACCATGCAACCTGTGAAATTTAGGACCTGCATTTACCAAATCCATCTCATCGTCCCATTGCAATGACATGGCTTTTTCCGCATCACTCACACCACAATGCCAGCCGTAGCGAATAAACACGCCCCTTGTTCGTTCATCGCCAATGACGGTAATGAGCTCATTTTTCAAATTTGTTCTTGCTTCAATAGGGATTGAAATAATTCGTTCATAAAATTCATTTAAAACGGTTTCTTTAGGTAATTCAAAAGCATCTTTTATGTGCATTTGGTTAAAACTCATATTTATTCAACCCCTTAGTCTGTGCTCCTGAAAAAGTGCCTGTCCCACTCGAAATTTGTAGCATTCGACAAGTGACAGGCACCATTTTATATTTCATGTTTTTTCCTAAATTAAAGATGGAAAGACTTTCAGTATGTAATATGTAATTATTCAAACAACTAAGAATAATTAATTATTTTAAGAGTATTATAACATACAAGAATTTCATTAAGTTTCTTTATGATTAAGTTTTTGATTTTGGGACAGTCTGCCCCATTACACAGTCCAATAATGCTTCGGCTCAGTATACCTTCTTAAAGTCTAGCCCCGGTTCTTTTATTGAAAAAATAAGAGGCCCTCATTTCAAGATAATCTCACCTTGAATTGAGAGCCTCTAGTTAACCAGTCGGCATATAAATTATTGAGCAAATATTTACTAACATCTTATACCCGACAATTCCTACCAGTCAAGTATAAATTAAATATTTTTACTATATATTACTAAGTCATTCCTATTTAAGAACAGTAGGGGCCTGATCATCACATATTGTCTTCTGGAATTAACTACCGCCTTCATCAATGTCCAGTATTGATATCGTTTTCATCCGTTTTACCCCAATGGCTTGTCAGTTGGTCAAGTCTTTCCATACAAACTTTAATTCGATTAAGTTCAGTATGGAGTAAAGAAATATGGTGGTGTAGACTAGCTTCTCTTTCCACAATGGCCCGCTTCATTTCCTTCGGTGCTGGTCCACCAGGCAGCGACCGAGTTTTAACAAAGTGTTCTGGGTCCATTGCTGTGCGAATGATCTCCTCCGGTAAATTCAACGGAATTCCGACAACTGCTTTTGCCGCTTCATCCACGAGTACAGATGTGACATGAGTAGCATTCAGTCCTCTGGCCAAGGCAATTTCCACCACCTGGCTGGCAATGGAATGAGAGGTTCGAAACGGGATGTTTGCTTCCCTAAACAGGGTGTCGGCTAATTCCGTTATCGTCGCAAAACTTTCTTGGGCCCTTCTTTTTAACAGTGCTTCATTTACTTCAAGTGTTCCAACCACCACGTTTGTTAACCGAAAAACTTGATCAATAAGGTGCAGGCCCTTCCATAAATACGGCTGAAGGTCATCCTCGGTATCGTTTATATCTCCGTATGGTGTGTTATGTAACATTTGAAGTACGGTTTGGGCGTTCCCAATTCCGCTAGAGCTTAATGCACGAATATGCTCTAGTGAAACAGGATTTCTTTTTTGCGGCATAATGGAACTCGTTTGAACATAGGGGTCTGCCACACGAATCGCTGCAAATTCCTGGCTGGACCATAAGAGAAGGTCTTGTGAAAACCGGCCGAGATTGATAAAGGTTAATTGTATCGCTGTTGCAATTTCCCCTAAATAATCGGCACCGGCAATCGCATCATAGGCACTCTTGATGATTTTCGGAAATCCTAATAACTCTGCGACTGTATTTCGGTCAATCGGAAATCCGGTCGTAGTGAGGGCCGCCGCGCCGAGAGGACTAGCATTGCATGTATCATAGGCTGCTTTCAATCTTTTTAAGTCACGGTCAACGACATCGTACATACCCAGAAGATAATGGGAGAACGTCATCGGCTGGGCTTGCTGCGTATGGGTATGCCCAAGGACAATGGTTTCCTTATAGGTGTCGATCACCCTCAAAAGTGTTTCTTGAAAGGAAAGCAGCGCCTCGATGGCGAGTAGAATCTTTTCCCGAAGAACCATCCTGTACATTGCAACACCCATATCGTTCCGGCTCCGAGCAAGGTGCAAACTCCCACCCATTTCGCCGGCAACTTTCATAATTTGACTTTCTACAAGGAAAAAGAGATCCTCATACTGTCCATCATAGGTGGATTGGAGAATTCTCTCCTTATCAAGTGCGCAAATAGCTGCAAGGATTTGGGAACCCGCACTCTCCTGCAACAACCCTTGTTCCACCAGCATAATCAGGTGGGCTTTATGGATTGCTATCATCGGCTCTAGTAAAGATTGCTTGGCGTGCTCATAAGCAGGTGCCAATACTACCTCTGAATAGGTCGCTCCAGGAAACTTCCGACCTTCTTTTTCCAAAATGCTCTCCTTAATATTCATCACAATACCCCCAATATTCCCCTATCATGGTTAATTCGGTAAAAATGGCTACAAGAATGAACAAACCTTAAATGACTAGTAAACTTTTGAAAATAAAACAGGAGAAAAAAGTTCGCACTCTTTTGTTTATTTTATGTCTCCAGCCTATTTATGTTAATAAAAAAAGCATGAACATTGTATGTTCATGCCATCGGTTGTCCGGAAGACAGTAAATAATACTTTATATCTCTACGGTATTTATAGATTAATGGAGTTTTCTTATACAATACAAACTGATAACGAAATGTATTAACTGTCAAATTGATTAAGGGAAAGCCTTGATAAACAAGGAGTAAGGTTGATAAATTTTTGTATCAATCAAATGAATTTTTGTCAAAGTATCTGACCCTCGTTTTCTGCCTTCCATCAAGTTTGTTTGCCCTCATAAATTTGTGGACAGAGAGAAAGTTGATTCCAAGATTAAAAGATTCTTTTCTGCCTCAACATTGAATTTTTTAATTTCCTTGCCAAAAAAAGACTGCAGGTGTGGAAACACCATTCAGTCTAATGTATCGTAACCATATTTATTTTATATCCACTGAATAGATCCAAACTCACCATGCGGATGGTTTTGAAATTTAAATCTTCTATACTCATATTCTAATTTCGATAGTGGCAACTCATAAAGCTTTTGATCGTCTTTGTTATAGACGTTTAAAAAAATTAATTTATTGATAAGTTTTTGTCGCTTTTTTTCATCATTATTTCTCAACAGAAACACTCCCTTAGTTTTACAAAAACTTTCCCTTGAATACAACCACTTTTAATTTCATTTATTAGATTTATTAGATTAATTTTATTATAAACCTATAATTCCTATCAGTAAAGTATGAATTAAAATTAAATAAAGAAGACACTATCATCATGACAGTGCCTTCGCGATATTCAATGACAAGCGGTATGGACCCAATCAGTTAAATATTTATAACTTATCGATTAATACTTTGTGCCAATCGGAAACAAATTGTTCGTCATATCCCCCGGTTATACATATTCCATTAGATGTTTCTCACATTCTATTAACTTTTATATGTTTCAACATATTACATTTGATGCCAAAAGGACGGCTCCTTTTTGGTTTTCATTCGTTTCACAAAATAAGTGAACATCTACATTTAAATCGTTAAAAAAGAAGAGTGTACACAAAATACATCCTTCTTAACCATTTTAATAAAGACCTTTTTCGTCCTTACTTCCATTTACCAGTTAATACCTCTGTTCGATCCGTTGCAGGTGAAGGTGTCCTTGAAAAATTGGTAATTTCAGCGTACATTTCTTTTGTCATATTAAAATCAGCCGCTGCTAATGAATCTTCTAATTGGTCTAAATTACGGGCACCAATGATAGGAGCTGTAACAGCAGGATTAGTCATTACCCATGCAACTGCTAAAGTTGCAGGTTTCACATCATGCTCTTGTGCATATTTGGTGAACTGTTCAGCCGTAACAAAATCTTCATCGGCACCATAACGGTCACCATAGCGGGCATTCTGTACAAGGCGGCCCTGCTCAGGACGTTTATTCATTCCATATTTTCCTGAAAGAAGTCCAGCACCAAGTGGGCTGTAAGTAATGACTCCCATTTGTTCGGAAGCAGCCATAGGTAGGATTTCAACCTCTGCTTGGCGTTTAACAAGGTTATACATAGGTTGGATCAATTCAAAACGAGCAAGTTGCTCTTTTGCAGAAATTCCTAATGCTTTAGTGATTTGCCATGCTGCCCAATTGCTTACTGCCGGGTAAAGAATCTTTCCTTGACGTTGTAAGTCATCGAGTGCTCGAAGGGTTTCTTCCATTGGTGTGCTTGCATCAAAGTCATGTAAAAAATAAAAATCAATATAATCCGTCTTTAAGCGACGTAGGCTATTTTCAATACCTTGCATCATATGTTTTCGGGACAAGCCTCTCGCATTCACATCAGCACCCGTGTTCCAAAACACTTTTGTTGTTAGGACGATTGATTCACGCTCATGTGCGATACATTCACCTAAAATTTCCTCAGAACGCCCATAAACATCGGCAGTATCGAAGAAGTTGATACCGGCTTCCCGACAACGTTGATACATGGCTTTAGATGTTTCTTCATCAGCGTCTCCGCCAAAAGACATGGCACCAAAACATAAATTTGAAACCTGAATTCCTGTTTTTCCTACTGTGCGGTATTCCATATTGTACCTACAAAATCTATCGTTCTTTTGTTAAATGAATGTAAATCACGTTTTGTTACATCCATGTATTCCAAATGGGGCAACTAAAGAGATAAGATTAACCCACTTGAACTGTTGGTCGGATAATCATTTCATTGATACCTACATCTGCTGGCTGCTCTATTGCAAATGCAATTGCACGAGCAATGCTGTCCGCATCAATTGCAATTTTATAAAATTCATCTAATCCTGCTTTCATCGTTTGGTCCGTAGTAGTATCTAAAAGTTCACTGGTAACTGCCCCAGGGGAAATATTGGTCACACGGATATTTGTACCACTCATTGCTTCTTCTTGACGCAAGCCTTCAGAAATGGCTCTTACTGCAAATTTGGTACCACAATAAACCGTTCCACCTGGGTAGATGTTATGTCCAGCTACCGAAGAAAGATTGATAACATGACCGGATTTGCGTTCTCTCATGGAAGGAACAATAGTAGCAATAGCATAAAGGGCGCCTTTGATATTTACATCAATCATCCGATCCCACTCGTCAACTTTATTCTCTGCAAGAAAAGCTTGCGGCATGATTCCAGCATTGTTAAATAATACGTCGATTTTTCCAAACTCATTAAGTGCATATTCGGCTAGTTCCTCCATTTGTTTACGAGAAGTCACATCTGTCACTTTATAAATTGCTTGTCCGCCATTATTTTGAATCTCTTCTTGCAATTTCTTTAAGCGGTCTTCCCGACGAGCCGTTAGAACTAACTTCGCGCCTTTAGATGCAAGTTCTTTTGCTGTTGCTTCTCCAATCCCAGAAGAAGCACCCGTAATAATAACAACTTTATCTAGAATATTAGACATAATAAATAACACCCTTTCTTCATTTTCAGGAATAACCTTTTTTATTTTGCTCTTTCAACACGTTAGATAAAAATCCTACTTAAATTTAATTCAACTCTATTATTCCGAAGTTGCTAAATTAAATCCTAGTAAAAAATCAATACCGTTTGATTAATCAACATCTGTTTATAATTATACAAAGGAACATAATTATTTCAATCGTTAATTTTACGCAATTTGTTGATTATTGAACAAATCATTCTAAATTGTTTATCTACTCATATTACCACTCCATTAAATGGCTCTTTCGTAATTCCTGCGTTTACTAGTAAGACTAAACGAGACCGCTGCGATAATTGCGGCAATGGCGACTGATACAGCTCCGAGCCAACTAACTGCATGAACGGATGTACTTCTTACTGCTATACCCCCAATACCTGCGGCCGCTGCTATCCCCAACTGTATGAAGGAGCCATACAGACTAAGCATAATTCCTGATGCTTCTAGAGCAAGCCAGACCAGGTTATAATGCATACCTGGGCCAGATGACCATGCCGAGAAGGACCATAGCATAAGCAACGGAATGGCGACAAGGGTTGAACTAGCGATAGTAGATAGCAACACTAAAGCTATAACGTGGACAACCAAACCGCCGACAAGAGTTATAGGGTTACCAATCCGATCCGTCATAAATCCACCAAACTTGGAACCTATTAAGGTAGCGATACCGAAGGCAAACAAGGCACCACTCAATTCTCGTCCGCCTATGGATGTAACGGTTAGCAGGAAGGGGGCAATATAGGAATACATTACCCCATATCCTAGCTGCCAAAAGAACGTTGCACCTAGGCCCATTAAGATTTTCGGGTTTTTTAAATAAGAGAGTTGCTTGCCCAGAGGGACGGCCACCCCGTTATTTGTGGCAGGAATCGAACGCATGATAACGATGATGGCTAGTAAACTAAGAACACCGATACCCACAAAGATTAGCTTCCAATCGTAGAGGAGAGCTACAACACGGCCAATTGGTACGCCGACGATGATGGCAGCACTAAATCCAAGAATAACTGTGCCAATAGCCCCTGCTTGTTTTTCGGGTGGTGCTAATTTTGCTGCGGCCGTCTTGGCAGCAATGGCAAAAACTCCACTTCCTAGAGCAAGAATAATTCGAGAGACAATAAGAAAACCGAAGCCAGGAAGGGTGATTGTCATCACACTGCCGAGCACCATTAAAGCAAGAGAAAGCATCATTAACTTTCGCTGATTCATTTTTGTCGTCGCTATTACGACAAGTGGGGATCCGAACGCATTAGCAAGCGCAAATACGGTGATCAGCTGTCCTGCTACCGATACCGTAACATTATTCGAGGCAGCGACTTTATCCAAAATACCTGCAATAACGTACTCCGATGTACTCACCATGAAGGTAATCAAGGCCAGCATGTAAATTTTCCAGGTATTTTTCATATTAATTCCTTTTCACCCCTCAAAGATTCCTGATACAACTTCCTATGATTAAATTTTTCATTCATTTTCGGGAATAACTTCATTTACCCAACTTAATGCGTTTAGTGTTCTCGGAAAGCCCATATATGGTAGGCAGTGGGTGATGGCAGTGATCAATGTTTCCTTATCATTGCCCACATTTTTATTACCCAGCACATGTGACTTAACTTGGCTTTCACAACCACCCAGCGTACTGATAATACAGAGTGTCAACAACTCCCGTGTTTTCAAATCAAGTCCGCTACGAGTGTAGAAATCTCCGAAGCAAAAAGCGGAAAGATAATCCTGCATATGCTTTTGATTTGCTGGGGCAGCCTCACGCATTTTTGCAATAACTTCACCAAAAATCTCTACTTGAGTAGCAAGTCCTTTCTCGAAACGATTATCTTCATCTACAGTCTTTTGGCTTTCAATTGGTAAAGCGATATTCTTTGCTTTGAAAACCTCATTGACTTCATTGATGGCGTTTAATGTTTTGGGAAAATCCAATGTATGGAGCACACTGATAAACGGCCTCTTTGATTTCTACAGGTGTCAACCCAACATTTAATGCCGCGATGACATGTGCCTTCAGTTGAGGTAACGTTTGGTTGGTTGCAAGCACTACCAGAGTGATTAGCTCACGTTGCTTGTCATCTAGGTTACCTTGATAACAAACTTCTCCAAAAATAAAGAGGCTAAGAATGTCCTGAAAATCAGGATCAGTAGCGTACGCGGCTGGTACTCCATTTTCAAATAGTTGTTTGTATTTTTCCTTGCTCTTTTCAACTCTGTCCATAAATAAGCCTCCTGTATGAAGTTAATTTACTTTTATTCTTCCAAAAGTTAGCTAAACATAATGCTTTAAAAATTAATATTGATTGATTAATCAACATCTGTTTATAATTATAAAAAGATTCTTAGTGCGTTCAATGGTTAAATTAACGCAATTCGTTGATTACTCAACAAATCAATTATAATTGTTGATTATCTTTAGAAAGATTGGTGAATGAAATTGTCTAAAGTAGATAGAAGAATAGCTAAAAGCCAAATAGCTATAAAAAATGCTGTTATTGAACTGATGTCTGAAAAAAGTTTTGACGACATTACCATTCAGGATATTGCTGACAGAGCAGATGTTAATCGAGGAACAATCTATCTTCATTACACGGATAAATATGATCTACTGGATAAAATGATAGAAGAACATATAAACAATCTCCGAGAACTTTGCCAATCAGCATCTGAAATGACGTTTCAAGAAGGAAATTATGTCTGGTTCGACTACTTTGAGCATAATTACTTATTCTTTTCTACCATGTTAGCGAGTAAAGGTGCTCCTTATTTTCGTAGTCGGTTTCTTGATTTAGTCATTGAAGAGTATAAGGGTGAAGTGGATATAAAAGAAGGAAAAAATCGCGGTTTAAATGAAGATGTTATTCTTCAATTTTTTGGCTCAGCGATCGTTGGGGCGGTGGAATGGTGGTTCAAGAATGGAATGCCTTTGCCAGCTCGTGTCATGACCGAACAAACAGGGGCTTTGTTAGATAGGAATTTTGAATAATTACTCAAGGTTCCAAAAGAATTAAAAAACCTGAGTCCCTAACTATACAGGACTCAGGTTGCATAATTGGCTTTTTTAATATTGGTGATTACCTTTATGAAAAGTTGGTGATTTAAAATTACAAGGAATTTGTTTTTTATCTCTAAAGAGGCCTCCAGAAGGTTCTTCAGGTTCATCGTAGCTAACCTCATCCCCATTTATCCTGGGAATATTGGGAACCCCAGCCTGTCCGCTCTTCCATCACTAAAATTGATCAATATTCGTGGTTTTCGAGCTAAAAATCCCACCTTGAAGAAATAGGAATGTGTAGGTCTGAATCTAATTGTACAGTTTCACCAATTTCAGGGGCGATTAGATTAACTTCTTTTTCTTTTTCCGCTTTTAATGCTCTTTCTATAGGCTCTGTCCAACCATGATAGGCAAGAGTATACGCTCCCCAATGAATTAACATCATATTCTTCCCATTTACATCTAAGTATGCCTGTACAGCTTCTTCGGGTGTCAAATGGACCCAAGACCATCGTCGATCATATTGACCGCCTTCTATTAAAGTGATATCAAAAGGTCCGTATTTTTTTCCAATTTCCTTAAAATGATCATCATATCTCCAGTGTAGCGTTTGCTTCCTGCAAATGGAACGGGTGATGCAATTGGACCTAGCATGGGGTCTACGAGTATCTTTTTGTTATCGATACTCAGCAAAAAAGCAGAATGCCCAAACCAAGTTAAACTATCTTCTTCACTATTAATTTTGTTCCAATTAATCTCGGAAACAGGAATTTGACCGGTAGGAGGGCGATCTACCCCTCCTGAAATAGATTCCTTCATCATAGAGAAGTTATCAGACAAACTCATATCCAAGTTTGTTGGCACTTTATTGACAAACTTTCCGTTAACATAATTATTAAGCTTTTTATATGTCTCTATTTGTTCTTTACTTGGGGTTCCGCCGAATACTGGATGTAGATTCAAAAACAATATAATGGCAACAAATATTACAACTAAAAAATAAATAAATATATCATTATTTTTTTCATGATTCCTTTCCTAGCCTCTGGTGCAAAATCTTCATTACTTTCGGTTCGGCAGTAAGTTCTTTTGAATTTGGCATTATTTGCTGCAGTATTACTGCATCCTGCAAAAGTAAAAATAAGAGCAAGAGTAAAAAAATACTGGAAGGATTTTCTTCATTTTAGCTGCTCCGCGTATAGCTAAGCCTTTTACCGATCTACAAGGATCTTCTACTGTTACCAATCGATTCGTTCTCCATCTCTGAAGAATCCCCCATTTGGTCCTTCAGGTCCAATCGTCGCTAACCACACGATAGACTCAGCTGCTTGCCTTGGAGTTCTTGGAGCAGATGGTCCACCCATATCTGTACTTACCCATCCCGGATCGACTGCATTTATTTTGATATCACCATTGATTTCTGCAGCTACCAATCGTGTTAATCCATTTAGGACAAATTTAGACAACTTATATGCTCCCACTCCTTGATAAGACACTTCACTCATCGCCCCATATTCTGAGGAAACATTAATGATTCTCCCATAGCCTTGTTTTTCCATGAGGGGAATAAAGGAACGGATAACATGGTAAGCGCCGAAGAAATTGGTTGTCATTGTTCTCTCCAGAATGGAAGGGCCCATTGCCACTAACTTTTTATTCTCATCCAGATACACGCCAGCATTATTAATCAAGACGTCTAATCTTCCATATCGCTCATTTACTGTAATTGCAGCTTGATGGATGCTTTCTTGATTATCTACATCCATCATCACAAACGAAACGTCCAGATTTGATTCCTTTAATTTTTGCACAGCTTCATTACCCATTTCTGGGTCACGACTTGCCAAAATGACCTTAAAACCTTTCAAAGCCAATTGTTTAACCAGCTCATATCCAATACCTCGGTTCCCGCCGGTGACAAGTGCAACTTTTATATCTTTTGACATTTTAAATCCTCCATTTCTTGTTCTCAGATTGAGTGGTATCTAAAAATCTAATAGGGGATACTCCTTATTTTGAAAGTTGTTGTGTAGGGGTAAACATGTAGTTTCTTAGTAAAATAGTTACCAAACTTAATATTAATGATAAGAATCCCACCAACACGACGTATTGTGTGCCCATATCCGATATAATTAACCCGCCTACAATGGCGCCAAATGTTGTTCCTAAATTAGCGGATGTTAAAAATAAGCCATTTGCGAAATCAGGAGCTTCGGGAGCTGAAGACGTAATCCAATATTGGTTAATATTGCCCCCTATTCCAGCTAAAATTCCCCAAATTAAAGTAATGATAGCCATTGGTACAGTAAATTGTCCAAAAAAGAATAATAGGATGTAAACAACTCCCAATGCAAAAGGAAATGTCACTACAGATTTGATCGCATTTTTAGTAAGTAACTTCCCTGCGACAATGCTTCCGATAATATTGGCTCCGCCGTATACGAATAATATTAGACTAATGGTATTGGGAGACATATTCGTAACAGTTTTCAGATAATCTGCAAGATAACTATAAACTCCAAATACGGCTGAGTTTAATAAAATGACAGACACAATCGAAAGCCAAGTAATAGATTTTTTTAATACCGATAATTGTGCTCCGTAAGAAAGTCTTTCCGTAACAGGCATAGAGGGTACAAATAGTAAGGTAGCAACGAATGCCAACATATTTACAATAGCAAAGAATACCATCGCCATTTGTAAAGAAGTTGCACTAGCAATAAAACTCGCGATTGGTACACCGACTACCATACCGGCAGATACTCCTATAAATACTTTGGAAACAGCTTTTGGAGCTTCTTCTTTACTTACTGAGGCAGCCGCTACTGAAAATGCCAAAGAACAATAAATGGGATGGAAAAAGGCTGGAATGATCCGAGCCATTAATAGAATGGTAAAGTTAGATGTATATATGGATACAATGTTTCCCAAAACGAAAACACCTAGTACAAGTAACATGACCTTCTTCCGATTTATCCCTGAAAACAATAAAGGCATCGTTGGACCAGATACTGCAACAACAAGGGCAAAAAAACTCACCAGCCATCCTGCTTTTGATACACTGACATGAAAGTGATCAGCAATGGAAGGCAATATTCCAATAACCCCCATTTCTGTATTTAAGATGCCGAAGACTCCGATGGTTAATATAAAAATCAACAGATTATTTCGTTTAGTCAAAAAAACAACTCCTTTCTACAATAAATTACCCCCATTTTTTCGGAGGGCAATTTATTTTTAAGGTTCTTCTCAAAGAATTTAGTTTAATTCCGTCTGTCTGCTCACTCAGCCTCAAAAGCGAGAGAGGTAGATATGTCACGATAGGCGTTGATCTGTTGTTGAAGTTCAGCGACTTTCTGCTCCACACCAGCGATAGCATCTGCACCAGCGATCCAGCGAGAAGGTGGTTCCTCCTGACTTGCGATGTTGATTAGAGCCTTTGCAAGCTTGACTGGATCTCCTTCCTGATTTCCATTTTTTTCTTTCCAGAAAGCCTGGTATTGTGCATTACGCTCGGCGTAGTCATCGATTGATGGCTCAGCAAGGAATGTTGATTCTGGCTCCAAAAATTCGGTACGGAAGAAGCCTGGTTCTACAATGGTCGTTTTGATGCCGAATGGAGCGACATCCTGATGTAACGACTCCATAAAACCTTCAAGACCGAACTTCGAAGCACAGTAAGCGGCATTGTATTCAAATCCAGCTAACCCCGCTAGAGAAGAGATTGAAATGATATGTCCGGAACGAGCCTTACGCATCACAGGCAATACGGCGCGGGTGACGTTCATTGGACCATAGAGATTGGTATTAATTTGTCGTTCAATCTGCTGTGGGGTCAGCTCCTCGAAGAATCCGCCATAGAAGTTGCCTGCGTTGTTGACCAACACATCAATCGGTCCAAATCGGTCAACAGCAGACTTGACGGCAGCCTCAGCATCTATTGGGTCCGTAACATCCAACTTTACAATTAACAGATTTTCGTCATCGCCAAGAACTTTGGCTAACTTATCAGTATTACGTCCAGTGGCGACGACCTGAAAACCTGCTGAAAGAGCAGCTTTTACGAACTCAACGCCCATTCCACGCCCTGCACCTGTGATAAACAAAACTTTCTTATTGTTAGTCATATTTATTTCCTCCCAGATTGCTCTTGATTTTATTTTTTAGAAGACTTATTCATTGATTCCTTATTCAACATCCTATGTTATTTATTCTAGCTATGGCTCTTTGATATAGCCAATGCTTATATCTAATATCATGATATGCTTGATGGGTATTTCAAAAACGGATATAATAAACATCATAAAGGAGGGTGTTTTTTGGAACTAAGAGTATTGCGCTATTTTCTTACTGTTGCTAGAGAAGGAAGCATGACGGCTGCTGCTGAATTTTTGCATGTTACACAGCCAACCTTGTCAAGACAATTAAAAGACCTTGAACAAGAGTTAGGGAAAAAATTATTTATTCGCAGTAGTCACAGTATTATTCTTACAGATGAAGGAATGCTTCTGCGAAAAAGATCAGAAGAAATCATAGATATGGTCGATAAATTAGAGACAGAGTTTAGTTCCATGGAAGAAACAATTAGTGGGGATGTCTTCATAGGTGGTGGAGAAACAGATGCTATGCGACAGATTGCACGGGTAGTAAAAGATTTACAGTTAAGTTACCCCAATATCCGGTATCACCTCTACAGCGGAAACGAAGACGATGTGACCGAAAGGCTTGATAAGGGATTGCTTGACTTTGGTATTTTAATTCAACCAGCTGATTTATCAAAATACAATTATTTCAATATCCCAGGTAAAGATGTTTGGGGCGTTGTTATGAGGAAAGACAGTCCTCTTGCCTACAAAGATTCTATACAAGCAGTGGATTTATTAAATGTTCCGCTGATCTGTTCACGACAGGCTATGAAACAGACATTTTCTAAAAATGAATTTGCGGATTGGTTTGGTGAAGATTTTGATAAATTAAACGTCGTGACTACCTACAATCTTGCCTATAATGCTGCCATTATGGTTGATGAGGGCATTGGTTATGCAATAACTCTTGATAAAATAGTGAATACGTCTAGTGATAGTAACCTTTGTTTTAGACCGCTAGAGCCAAGACTTGAATCTGGTTTAAATATTGTTTGGAAAAAGCATCAGGTTTTTTCCGCTGCTGCTGATATGTTTTTAAAAGAAATTCAGACGAATTTTTCAAATTCTTTAAATTGACGAAAGCCTCAGCTTCTGTTGGGTTAGTAATATCGATTTTCAAAAATAATAGATAAGCATAATTACTGTGGAATTGGCTGAATAGCTTTTTTGCTGATATCACCTGGAACATCCCACTTTGAAGCCACTATATAAAAGGATGTCCAAAAAGCTAGGCTTTTTGGACATCCCTCGAAACTAACATTAGAATTTATCATTTAACTCAAATTGTGCTGGTGTCAATCACAAATCGATACTTCACATCTGAAGCTAATACGCGTTCGTATGCTTCGTCAATTTGGTCGGCTGAAATTACTTCAATCTTAGGAACAATGTTATGTTCTGCACAGAAATTTAACATCTCCTGAGTCTCACGGATTCCTCCAATCATTGAACCTGCAAATGAACGGCGATGACCGATAAGTGAGAATACGTTAACTGACAACGGCTCCGCTGGTGCACCAACATTGACCAGTGTACCATCCAGCGTTAGCAGTGAGAAATAAGCATTAATGTCAATTTTTGCACTTACAGTGTTAATAATTAAGTCAAACGATCCGGCAAGTTTCTCGAATGTTTCTGGGTCGTTTGTGGCATAGTAGTTGTCAGCCCCGAATTCCAAGCCATCATCCTTTTTCTTCAATGATTGTGACAGAACAGTAACCTCGGCACCCATAGCATGTGCAATTTTAACAGCCATATGACCAAGACCGCCCATACCAACAACCGCTACTTTCTTACCTGGACCAGCTCCCCAATGGTTTAATGGAGAATATGTCGTAATACCTGCACAAAGTAATGGTGCTGCCGCGTCTAGCTCAATGCTATCAGGTATTCTGACTACGAAATCCTCAGTTACGACAATGTGGGTAGAATAACCACCTTGAGTTGGCTCGCCGTATTTGTCAACACCAGCGTAGGTGGGTACATTTCCATTGAGACAGTATTGTTCTTCTCCTTTACGGCAATTTTCACAATCGCCACAGGAGTCAACCATACATCCGACTCCTACCCGGTCACCGAGCTTGTACTTTGTGACCTCTGCTCCTACAGCTGTGACAATACCTGCAATCTCGTGTCCAGGTACGAGAGGATAGTTCACAGGACCCCATTCGCCATGAGCAGTATGGATGTCAGAATGGCATATACCTGCATATTTAATTTCAATCAGAACATCATGCAAATCAAGGTCTCGTCTTTTAATTTCAGCAGCTCGAAACGGTTTGTCTGGACCGTCTACAGCTCGCGCTTTAGCAGTTATCATAAAAAAACCTCCAATAATTTATATTTTTCAAGAGAATGGCTTGTACCGGATATAAATGAAGAACTCAGGTTAAAATTCCCCTTCATTCCCTTCTATCCCTACTTTTCTCTCCTGCAAAATAATATTAATCCTTATAGTTAACTCTAGGTCAAGAGATTAGTTTAGATTCTTTTTGAAGATCCCCTGACCACAATGGTTTCAAACCATGTCAATAGGCCTATAACTACTATATTCTTTTATTACTAAGTATTTCTCCGTAAAACAGAGACAAGTTATAATTTCCTGTAAGGTGACTTTGACATTATGAAAATACCATGATAAAATCTCCTCATTCATAGAGTTAACTCGAAGTCTATATCATTAAGAATAGGAGAAAAATGATGAAGACATATTCAATAAGCGAAGTTGCAAAAGAATTAAATCTAACAGTTTATACCTTGCGTTACTACGACAAGGAGGGCCTAATTCCTTTTGTAGAACGGACACCAAGCGGAACACGAGTGTTTAAAGAATCCGATATCGACGCTTTAAAAGTAATAGAATGTCTGAAAGCAACCGGGATGCCTATTAAGGAAATTAAAACTTTCATTGATTGGTGTTCTGATGGGGATTCCACGTTGCAACAAAGATATGACATGTTTTTAGACCGAAAAGCTCATGTAGAAGCACAGATGGAAGAACTAAAAAAAACAATGGAAATCATCGAGCATAAATGCTTATATTACAAGACTGCATTAGATGCCGGAACAGATGATATTCATAAAAATACAAAAATAGGAATTTCCATTTCTAATTAACAGAAAGTCCCCTGATATCATAAATGTGGATATGAAATACAGGGGACTCTATTTTATAATTACTACCAATTAGGAAAAGGATTTGGCACAGACATTTAGATATTTCGAGATCATAAATAGAAAAATTTAAATTGTTGATTATTATTAAACCAGCTAGGAAAACCTATTCTCTCAACAATGGTTAGACAAAAAAACCAACAGAAAAATACTCTGTTGGCTTTTTTTGTTTCTCCATGGAGATTTAGTATTTGTTTAGCTCCTGAATCGGAGTTTGAATGATGACTGGATTCTTTTTAGGATTCAACCATTTCAAGATGTTTACAACATTCTTTTGAGAAGTTGAGGTACATCCGAGCGTGTAGCCACTTCCAATGTGGAAGAAGATAGCACTCCCTTTATACGGAGTTCGTTGTGTGTTGTAGTTGATAACGAAACCGTAGGTATAAGCTGAGATATTCATGTTTTCAGCACTCTTCCATTGACCTCGTGTTTTACTTCTTGATTGCCAAGTGTTGTAAAGTTTTGAAGTTGGATCATCTACCCAAACATCATTGAATGTGATTTTTCGGTAAGGCATTTTGGTTCCCGGATTTCCATAACGTCCAAATGCTGTTCCAATTGAATACTTACCAATTGGAGACTTTTTACCGCCTTCATGCATATTTGCTGCAGAGGCAAATCCATATTTACCAATATGGCCTGTTGTGGTTAAAACAGGAACCCATTTACCTTGGATATTTCTTTCAAATGTACGAATTTCAGCATTAGAGGTATTGTAGCCATTAGAAGTGACAAGAATTAATTGTTTGTTGCTTCCTACTGTCTTTAAACCTTCCGCCAAATTCTTAGGCGGTGTAGGGGCTGCGGGTTTTTTAGTCGTTAGGTATTGATTGGATGCCCAACCTGTTTTACCACCAACAGTTACTCTATCCCAAGACCCTTTAGTTTGTGAAACTGTTACAGCTAGGTTTTTCTTAATAGTTGTTACCACTTTGTAGGTCGTTCCCGGACCAGTTCTGACATTCAATGCATTCGCTGTGACATATTTTGTTACGCTTGTCGCAGCATGAACCGGTTTAACCACATGAAATCCTGTAAATAAAACAAACATTGCAACAAAGATTGCAAATCCCTTTTTAAACATATACTTTCATTCTCCATTCTAGTCATGATAACTTACTTAATTTTTGTTATATAACGATTATATCATTCTATTTCAATAGGAATTAAAGCAGTAGGCGAAATAATTGTTTAACTAAATTAGAGGATAATAGCTGCATTCATAACGGCAGCCACATAGACCCATTGTCCTCCTTTCAACTAATAGGCAAAATTCATTGTCTTTAATTATTTATTTATTTTTCTTTCATTTTGAATTTCCATAAAGGATAATCAGTGGTGGCACCCGTAGCAAAGTTACCAGCAGATGTAGCAACAGGTGTAAATATTAATAATCCTAAATTACCACCAGTAACATTACCAACATTAACACCTGAAAAAAAAATCAAACAAGAACTACTAAAGATCGATGCTGAGCACAATCTTGGTAACATAGAAAATGGTACAGTACGATTTTGGTATGAAGATTTATGGATTTCTGGGTTGTATCCACAAGAATTCTACAGATACCAAAAAGAGATCATTACAATTATTGAAAAAAATACAGGTAAGAAAGTCTCTGGATTTTACATCAACTACGCTAATTCAAAATTCACCTTAGGTGTTAACCAGAATGAATAAGAAAATTGTATCAGTGCTAGTCTTAACTTAGAAAATGACAAAATAATTCCCCTTATATAAAGTTAAACAACTAATTGAGTACGAATTGAAAAATTAAATAAAACCAATGTTTCTATCCCAAAAACTTCATTCACAAACCTGTGACAAAAATCACTTTTACTATACTTAACGTTAAGGAAATGACGCCTATCCTACATATAGGGGGCGTATCAATAAAAATAAGGATAGTATACCCTAAGCAAAAAAGCCGTCCATTAATGGTCGGCTTACTGTATACATATTTAGATTTTAATGATTAAGCAGTAGGGTAAACAGTTGTAGTAAAACCTTTTTATTTTATTTACCTTTTAATACATATTCACCTAAATTTTACTTATTCCATACCAAGAACAAATTGAAGAATAAGCTTTTGAGCTTATATTCTTTTTACTTACCTATTTAATTGTTTCACTTTCATAGGCTTTTTTTCCTTGCTTACTTTGATGATTTCACCAATAATACTGATGGCAATTTCTTCTGTTGTTTCCGAACCCATTTCCAAACCAATTGGCGAATGGACCTGATTCAACTGTTCTTGCGTGACTCCTTCACTTTTTAATTTTTCAAAAATGGTTATGACCTTGCGTTTGCTGGCTACCATGCCAACATAGGCAATCGGAAATTGCAGGGCTGTTTTTAAGACAATATCATCACCATCTTTTGTAACAATTACCACATATGACTTTTCATTTAAGTTGGCTGCGAGTAATGCCTTTCCAATATCCTCGTTCACAAAAAGGTTTTTCGCATTAGGAAAGCGTTCCTTCGTACAATAGCCCACGCGATCATCGACAATGCAATATGGATATTCAAGGGAATCAGCCAGCTTTGATAACGCATAGGCTAAATGACCGGCTCCAGCGAGAACGAGTTCAGGCCTGCTTGTATAAACTTCAATAAACACCCTCAACGTTCCCCCACAACTCATTTGAATTCCATCTTTTGCATGTCTATTTAATTTGTATTCAACGATTTTCGATTTACCCATTTGGAGTGCTTTAACACTCTCTTCGATGATATAGTGTTCAGCCAAGCCACCTCCGACCGTGCCTTCAATTGACCCATCACGGTATACAATCATTTTTCCAACATGCCTGGGAGTTGAGCCCTTTGATTCAATAATCATGGCTAAGGCAAAGATTTCGTTTTGACGGTTCAGTATGGCTACTTTTTCCATCAGTAGCATGAATAGCTCCCCCCTTTTTTTAATATTGGCTTTGTTATATATCACTGATGATAAGATGGAGCAATCGAACTCTTATTGACCGTTTCAGTGATTTATAAGAGGAAATGGGCTTTATAAACCATTCTTTTTGACCACTTCTGTGTTCCATAAGTGGATACAGTCTTATTGACCACTTCTGTGCTCCATAATTGGATACGGGCTTTATAAACCATTCTTTTTGACCACTTCCGTGTCCCATAAGTGGATACGGACTTTATAAACCGTTCTTTTTGACCACTTCTGTGTTCCATAAGCGGAAACGGCTTTATAAAACGTTCTTTTTGACCGCTCCATTGATTTATTAGTGGGAAGTGCGCAATAATCCCTTTTTCAATAACCTTGCATGTTTTTTTTCTTAATCGCATTGGTTTAAGAATAATCAACATTCATCCTTAAAATAGCCTAAACATTAATTCGGTTGATATTGCTTCTTGCTGAGGAAATAACGTAAAAGGTTTAACGCAACAGTTTTTCTGTAAGTCGCAGTGGAGCGTTGATCGTCGATTGGTCGAATGATTTTATCAAAAGCTGCCATTACATGAGCGATTTCTGTATCGGCTAATGGTATGGTCTTTCCAACTAGCTTCCTTTCAATATCAATGGAACGAACCATTGTAGGTCCGACTGCCCCAAAGGCAAAGCGCACATCTTCGATTCGAGCATCATTGATCCGGATATATCCTGCAAACCCTACTTTGGCAATAGCATCTGCGTTGCGGTTGCCGACTTTCTCAAAAACAACATGTGCACCTTCTGCTAATATGGACGGCAAAATAACTTCTACCAAAATCTCATTTTGATAACGTTGTACCCTTCTTGGTCCTTGAATATAATCGCTAATAGCTACTACACGATCACCATTTACAGAGCGCAACAGAAGCTTTGCATTGTATACATATAATAAAGGAAGTGTGTCACCTGCTGGAGAGGCGTTGCAAATATTCCCACCTAATGTCCCTCTGTTTCTTATTGCCGGGGCCGCAATGGTTTTAATGGCGTTCTTTAATGGCACCGGGATTAACGGATGTTCAAGTAATTCACTATAGGTACAGCAAGCCCCGATGTGAAGATCCTTCTGATTTTGATACACCCGCTTTAGTTCAGAAAGATGATCAATAAAAACAAGAGGTTTTGGGAGTTTCAGAGGTACTCCCCTACCACTTTTGTGAAGAACCATGACATCGGTGCCGCCGGCCATGATTACACAGTCTTCTCTATTCAATTGACTCAACGTTTGGTCTAAACGATCGAACCGATACGCGGCTAATTTCTCTACCATAATCCGTCACCTTTTTTAGCTGCCTGATTGATCGCATCAACAATCATATTGTAGCCTGTACATCGGCACAGATTTCCAGAAATACCTTCACGGATTTCAGCCTCTGACGGATGAGGATTTTTAGATAACAAAGCTGCACTTGCCATAATCATCCCCGGAATGCAATAGCCGCATTGTACTCCCCCTGCTAAGCTATAGCTCTCATCTAAAATCTTAAATTGTTCCGTTTCAAGTATCCCTTCTATCGTTTGAATATCGGCACCAGCAATCGAGCCTATGGGAATTAGGCAGCTGTTTTGCAGGAGATTATTCACAAAAACACTGCAGGCGCCGCACTCCCCTTCACCACAGCCTTCCTTTGTACCGATTAATTCAAAGTCATCTCTTAATAAATCTAGTAATCTTGCAGTAGCAGGGGCGTCCGTTTCTATGGTTCTTCCATTTAGGGTAAATTTAATCAACCTTCCCACCTTCTTTCATCCAAAGACTTTCAATAATGACTTCTGGTGTGATTGGAATTTGCTGAAATGAAGTTTGCAGTGCATCCTCAATCGCTGCTTGGACGGCCGGAGCGCCGCCGATTAACGTTAATTCACCTGCGCCCTTCGCCCCGTATGGACCGTCAGCATAAGGGTTATCAAAGACTTTACTTTCGATAGGAACAACGTCCAATGAAGTCGGCGGTCCATAATCCGATATGCTTTTTTGTTGGATCTTGCCTTGCTTTGACGTCATCTTTTCTAGATAACCGTACGCTAATCCTTGAGCCAAACCACCATCAATTTGGCCTTTCATAATCCGATCATCGATGACCTTCCCCACTTCATAATTGGCGTATACTTTTTCTAACTTTACATTTCCTGTTAACGTATCAACTTCCAACTCAACAATGTTCACACCCCATGAATAAGCTGGGTAAGCATCTCCAGTGAAGGTCATCTCGTTCCACGGGATCATTTCACGGTGAACATAATGCTCTACTACTTCCTGTTCCACCCCTGTTTGCCACTGAACCTTCAGTTTTATTGCGGCCCGTTCCAGCAATTTCCCGACAATCATTGTCGTCCTGGAAGCGACGGTCGGACCAGAGTCTGGAACCTCTTTTGTATCAGGATAAGGGTACAAAACATCTTCATAAGGGAGGTTTAGTTCTTTGGCGACAATTTTACACAGCGTCGTCAAAATGCCTTGTCCCATATCAGAATTGGAGATTTTTAGAGATACCTGGTCGTCCTTTGATTTAACCAGCTTCACCGTTGCTTTAATATGGTCTCGTTCGCCACTGCCTGTAAATCCACAGCCGTGGAGGAACAGCGAAGTTCCAATGCCTTTTTTATAGCGCTGACTTTGTTGATTGAAACGCTGAAACTCCTGTTTCTTCTTTTTGTATTCCGACGAATTGAGCAGGTCCTCAATCATTTCTTCTACTAATATTGGATCGCGGAATATTCCTTTGGTGATGGTGGGGTCTCCTTGTTTAACGAGGTATTTTCGTTTATATTCAAGTGGGTCGATGTTTGCTAGTTTACTAAGATGTCCGATATGGCTTTCGATTCCAGCAAAGCTTTGTGGTGCACCAAAGCCTCTGAAGGCGCCATTCGGAACGGTATTGGTTTTTAAGACATAGCCTTTTGCATGAAAATGAGGAATTTTATAAACGCCGGCACTGTTTATTAAGGCGCGCTGCAGCACGACAGAACTCAAACCCACATTCGCTCCGCCATCGAGATAGATGTCAACACACAGGCTCAAAATATTTCCTTCCTTATCTAAGGCAGTTCGATAGTTGAGTTTTGCCGGATGCCTTTTTGTCGTAACCACCATATCCTCCGAACGGTCGAACACAAGCATCACCGATTTTTTGACTGCCTTTGCCGCAACGGCTACGTGACACGCCATCATCGAAGGAAAGTCTTCTTTGCCGCCAAAACCTCCGCCGGTAGGGCTTTGAACCACTCTGACATCATCGTCACCACAGGCTAACGCGCTTAGCAAGGCATTTTTTATATAATACAGACATTGCATCGATCCCTGGACTTCAATTTCATCATCCTTATAAATGGCTAGCATTCCTTGTGGCTCAAGGTAGACATGCTCCTGATAACCCGTATCATATTCTTCTTCGATGATTTGATAAGCTTTCTGCTCGATCGCTGAAATGATCTCTAAGCTTTCCCCAAATTCATAGCTTGCCATATTGACCCCGGCTGCAGATTTTTGCTTGATCGCTTCGTCCAATGTATAGATAGGCGGATGTTCTTCAAATTCAATCTCTACTTCATTTAACAAACGGTACAAGATATTCAGGTCTTTTCCAACGAGCATAAGAATCGGCTCACCAATATAATTGACCCACTCATTGGCAAAAATGGGCTGATCTTCTTTGATAATTTTGACATAATTCGGTCCAGGGATATCCTCTGCGCCAACTGCTTCATACCCTTCCGGAAGGTTTGGTAATTGGATGGAGCTGATTTTTCCATATGCAATCTGAGACCGAACCAAAACACCATAAACCATATTTTCCACTTTCACATCACTAATATAGGGCAGCTGGCCCGATACTTTTCCTGTATGATCCTTTTTGGGCACTGAGGTACTTATGTCTTTGAGACTCATTGCACAACACCCTTCGACTCATTTTTTATAGCGGACACATTATAAATAGAGAAACCTCTTCTTTCGATTTTATAAATGTGAAAGATATTTTATGATTAATTTCATTCAAGAATATCGTTGTTTTTAATTATATTTTTATTTCGGGCAGCTTTACCTATTTATGTAAGAATTTTTGACAAAGTATTTTCATTTAACTTGCTTGTTCTTTTCCGTTTCAATCAGTCAAGGTAGAATTAAACAACTTATTAAAAAATGCCAAAATATACAAGTGGTGAAGTCGATTATCAAACATTCCGTATTTTACTATAACAAATCATAATGTTTTTAATTTTTACATAACTTTAACATCAATAATTATACGATTAATGGTATAATTATTGAAAAGGCTTACAATCTTTGGGGTTTGAGGTGAATAAAAAATGGATTTCTATGAAAAGTTACCTGAAGAGTTATTAATTCGTTTTTACTATGAAATTATTAATAATATTGAAAAAGGTATTCTTACGAAAAATATGTATTATGAAATAGGAATAATTATTTCTGTTGCTAATCGGAGCGGAATTTCCTTAGACCATCCTTCTGATTTTAATGATGTGATTAATCAGCAAGCCTTAAATGATTTATTACAATCAGAACAAGTTGGTACAAGGTGTAGTTCTCAGATTGCCTAGCCCTTATTTTGTTTAATGTTATAATTTAACTAAATTTACTTCCATAAATAAAAACTGACTTTTAATTATAAAAATGGGTGCTGCCAGATAAGGTAACACCTTTTCCCGTTACTTATGTTGGTAATCTAATACTTCTACCTTAAAGCCGTGACTACATCCAATTTTCGGAAAATAACCTTACCTATTCACAACCTTTTTCAACTAACCTGCCCGTTAGTCGGATAAGAAAAAGCCACCAAAATGGCAGCTGAATCTTCAACTCTTGCAAATGTTAGTTAAACAACATCTTACGATAATTTGTCAATTAAGGATTTTTGGGAGGTGAAAGCACTAATACAGAGTTTGCTTTTGTGTCCCATCTGTTTTTATTCGATATACCATTTTCTCTGTTCTTGTGTAATAAATCCAATCGTCGAAAATGTTTATGTTCGTTACAAAATGTTCATTTAAAAAAGTTTTACCTGTTCCATCAAGCTTCATTTTGTAGAGATCACCACCAGGTACATCTACAGTGGTATAGTATATCCAACCTTTGGACACGTTGAAGGTTGAAGTAGGAACATCGCTTAATTTGATTTTATTTGATCCATCCAAAGTCATCTTATAAATTCTATTTTCATCTGCTGGATTTCTGAAATAAATCCAATAGCCATTTATTTGAATATTGTAGGCACTTGTATCATTTAGTTTTGTTTTTTCCGTTCCATCAATTTTTACTTTGTATGGTTTTTGGCCATCTGATACATTTTGGTAATAAATCCAATTACCAATTAGGTTAATGGCGGAGGATTGATCTTCATTTAATTTTATCCTTCCTGTTCCATCTACGTTTAATTTATATAATTTAGCACCGTCCGACTGATTTGCATAGTAAATCCAATTACCTGCAACCATAATATCGGTAGAACTATCATCCGTTAATTTTGTCCTTTCTGTACTATCAATTTTTATTTTGTATATCTTCCCATTATCCCTGCCATTTCGATAATAGACCCATCCATTTAAAACATTAATATAGGTTGGATCATCATTGGCCATTAACGGTGTATCCATTGTCAAATCTGTTTTAATTTTAGATAATGTTCCATACAACGCTGTACCTTGCCGTTTATTATAATAAAGCCATTCGTTTTCTTTACCAACAATGCCACTGTTCAATATATTACCTGCTGTATTCCCCAGCCCCTCCATAGACAAATCTTCAGTAAGTGATAATAAATATTGATTCTCCTGGGTTAGGACATTGACTCTATTTTTCAATTCATCATAATCAGAAGTAACCCTAATTACCTGATTTGTCTCATCCCATATAACCTTGGCCCCAACCCTGCTAAACTCGGCAATTGGAACATAAATAAAAGGGTAGGTTGCACCTGTAGGTTGAAAATTTAATACAGGATATAGCCCAGTATTAATATCTACACCATTAACCAATATAGGTCTATCTGCTGTGTACGCTGTAACAGGTTTGTATTGTAATTGCCTAGCTTCAATACTCTTTTTTGAAGCTAGTTCGGGAATCAATAGCGTTTGGCCAATATATATGATCGGGCTTACGAGATGATTTAAGAAAACAATACTTTCCACAGAAGTATTGAACTTCAATGCTATTGAATATAAATTATCAACTGGTTGAACAACATAACTAAGATTAAGGTTTCTGTTCATTATTGCACCCTCCTTATGACAGATTCAATTATTTATCGTATTATTCTGTAAAAGAAAAAGTGCCTAATTGATTTTACATCCGTTAGTTCAATAATAAAAGGAGATGCCGCAGAGCACAGTTTAACTCTAGCACCCGTTAGCTCAAGAGCAAATGAAATACAACTCGTTAATTCTCCCAAAGCTCGACCAGTCGACCTTCAGGATCTTCAATCCACATAAACTTTCCAAATTCACT
>NZ_NUOW01000055.1:0-33914 GCF_002584635.1 Bacillus sp. AFS031507 | reverse complement strand
TGCGGTAAAAGTAAACAAGGGAAATTTCGAGTAAAACGGAAATCAAGTAGAAAGAAAGTACAAGGTAAACTAAAAGAAACGAAAGAATGGCTGAAGAGTAATAGAAGTAAAGATATTCATACGATTATGGATAGATTTAAACGCTCACTAATAGGTTATTACAACTATTATTGCATCTCTGATAATACCCAAAATGTTAACAACTTCAAAGACAAAATCGAAAAGTTATTGTTTAAGTGGCTCAATAGAAGAAGCCAAAGGAAATCCTTTACATGGGATAAATTCAGTCTATTTCTTAATAAATATCCACTTCCATCACCAAGAATAAAAGTGAGTATATATGATTTAAGAAAAGAGATTAGCTACATTCTGTAAATGATAACTAGGAGGAGCCGTGTGCGTTAATAGCGCGGGAAACTGTCTCGATAATGCCGTTATCGAGAACTTCTTTGGCATCCTTAAGACAGAACTTCTCTATCTCCAGGAGTTTGAAAGTATTGAGCATTTTATACAGGAATTACATGATTATATTCACTACTACAACAATATCCGCATGAAGAAAAAGTTAATGGACCTGAGCCCAGTAGAATACAGGTCTCAGGTCCAACAGGTTGCCTAAAATATATATGTCTAATTTTTTTGGTTCACTTCACTTATGTGGTGTTTTATTTACTTTAACCAATATTATTCCCTTTCGGATTCAAAATTCCATGGAAAAAGCTTAATACTCTTTGGAAAGCATCCCTAGCTGCAACGACATTATAGGATGCTCGTGTATCGTTAAAAAACGCATGTCCTGTTTGAGGATAAATTTGATAGTCAAAAGTCTTACCGTTTTGTTTCATCTGTTCTGCAAAAGCAGGAACATTGTCCGTAATACGTTTATCTTGATCCCCGTAAAATCCATATACAGGGCAATTAATATTCTGTAATTCGTCCTCAGACGGTGCATTCCCATAAAAAATAACCGCTCCATTTAACTGCTCATCACGGCAGGACAAAAGTCCGGATAGGGCTCCACCCATACAGAATCCAATCGAAACAACACCTTGACCCTTGGTCGAAGTATTTTCTTCCCTTATGTATTTCGTGGTGGCTAAAAGCTTCTCGATATAGTCAGAAGAGTGCATGCCTCCAAACATTCTTTCAAAGGTTTTGGTCACACGGTCTTGTTTTTCTGCATCCAGTTCAGCTAACGCTTTATCTCTTTCGCCTGGATTGTTCCACGCGGAATGAGGTAAAGAGTCCAGAAATGCCTTAACCTCTTCCACTCGTTCCGTCCGTAGATCCTCGATTCTCTCTCCGTCATTGGCATATAAATCAGGCGCAAACGCAAGGTATCCAGCCTGTGCAAATCGATTGGTTATGTCCTGAATGTGTGCATCCACACCCCAGATTTCTTGGATAACAATGACAGCTGGAAGGTTTTCATTTGCACGATCCATCTTTGCTATATATCCAATATGTTCTTTGTTTTTTCCATAACGAACCCACTGAGTTTCTAACGCCATGCGATCCCCTCCATTTAATTGTAATTGGCTATTCCTATTAACATGTTAGCAAACTCCTCTATAAAATCAAAATATTAAGAATAGAAATCAAAAAGACCGTTAATATATGTAGTTTTTATCACTTTTATAAAAGGGGAAAATCCATTCTAAGGAAAAATAAGGAAGAAAAAATATTATGCTTTATTCAGCTAACGGGGTGCATTATTACAATAAGTCGAGATGTATTTTTTTATTGTTATAACGAATCCTCCTAGTTATTGAAGTTTGTTTCGTTTTGCCTTTATTTGTTAATAACTTCCGCATAGTAGATGGAGGTTATCCTGCTACTAAATCGTCTTCTTCCTTCGGCAAACATTCAATAAATATTGATGAAAAACTAAAACCGAAGATGGTTATAGATGGTATAATGATAGCTTTGTCAAAATGTCTTCCATATACATTTGATAATCAATCCAAAACTTTACAATTGACAAAATGAACTGTATCGATTAAATTTACAGTATAGTAACTGTAAGATTTTTTATTACATTTAAAAATACTTGCCAAAATACACTAAGGAGTGTGTAAAAGTATGGTGACTGTTTATACCACACCGAGTTGTGGTTCTTGCCGAAAAGCTAAAGCTTGGCTTGAAGAGCATCGAATTGAGTATATGGAAAGAAACATCTTATCGCAGCCCCTTACAGTCGATGAGATTAAATCGATTCTTCGCATGACGGAAGAGGGGACGAGCGAAATTATTTCAACTAATTCGAAGGCGTTCCAAGAATTAAACGTAAATATTGAAACTCTTCCGCTTAATGAATTGTATAAATTAATAATGGAGCATCCTAAAATGGTGCGCCGGCCAATTATCCTCGACGAAAAAAGATTACAGGTTGGATATAACGAAGACGAAATTCGTAGTTTTTTGCCCCGTAGGATACGAAATTATTTGTACACCGAATTGCAAAAAGAGGCCAATTAAAATGAAATAATAAGGGCAAAATCCTTAGTCTTTACACTTAAAACTAAAGCCAAAATATATTTAATTTATATATGTTTTTAAAAGGAGGAATACCGGATGATTGAAGTTTTCGTGACAGTAAATTATAAAAATCGGAATTACCATACCAATGTCCTAGCGGAAAAAGATATGACATGGGAAAAAATTAAACGGATCGCAGAAGAACAAGTCAAAAAACAATGGGAGATTTAAATAATCGGCATATCCACGGACTTAGAAAAGCTATATTCTTGACTTGCCAATCTGTAATGATTAGTAGACCAGTACGTTATTAATTTTAAAAGAGTTCTCTGTAACATTTTCTTCGGAGTAGAAGAACATCTGGGAGAATATTTAAAGGTGTATTCAATCAAAGAGATTGTCATTTTGTTAATAAGCGTGAGTGCCCGGATTAGAACTGTAGATTTCTTTAAGAAAAATGTAATAAAAAAGATTACAGATTAATTAATGCTGGCATATCCTAGGATTAAACGAAAAAAAATTAAGAAGGTGAAAAAAACTATGTTCTCCAATAATAATACGATTTTAAAAACAGGGGATTGGATTAAGGCAGAATCACTGGAGGGCGAATTAATCATTGGTTATATTGAATCACTGTCAAGTATAGAAGGAATAGTGAAGGTAACGGTTGTTACAAGTGACAATAATCAAGCGATTGGCAAAACAATTCCTTTTTTAAGTAAACGGGTGAAAAAACTGCCTGTTTCTAATGTAACCAACAAATCACAAATTGAATTCCTCCTAGATCTGGCTTTATCAACAGGGGATAAGGAATGGTTTTTGGCGCTTTCTGCGGAATTAAACGCGATGAAGCAGCTAGTTAATGGAGTACTTTAAAACTACACATTGAATTCCGTTTGGTTTGAATTTTGATAAAAGGAATATCCAATGTTTATTGGAAAGGGTTAGTCCAAATAGTTGAACAAAAAGGTGCATAAATCCAGAAACGGATTAATGCACCTTTTTTACATAAGCATTTGCTTAAATGTGTTACCTGTTTTCATGAAAAACGAATCCACGTAATCTCCTAATTTGTCAGATTAAATTTCGGAACAAACAAGTACAAAAAGGATAAACGTGTTTTAGCTGCACATCCATTTAACTAAGTTAGAACATGCCGTTTTCATTAGGGGAATCCTCTGGTAGGGGTTGTCCTATATCCCACAATTCAACGATTTGGTTATCTTGGAAACGGAAGATATGTACAACAGCTCCTCCAAGATCCTCTGGATTTTGTTTCACATGAGAGTAAACTGAAACCATATCTCTCTCTTGAAGTACAAGTTTGACCTCAAGTATTTTATGAGGGTTCATAGTTGAGTTCTCTTCCATCGCAAGCATGAGTGATTCTGCATCACCACGGAAATAGGGGTTGTGGTGACGAAAGTCAGGACTTATGTATGTCTGGTATGCTTCACGAACTTTCCCTGAAGCTACGAGCTGAAGAAAAGACACAGCTTTCTCTTTGAGTGAGGGGTTGGATGTAGACTGCTGATCCGTACTCATTTCAATCATCCTTTCCTTTCAAGAATTATACTGTTAGAAATAAATAGAAGTTTAAGGTACTAAAACTCTTCAGCCGTTATTTCCTCTTTTTTCATCGATGCTGATCGACAAGAATTTGATTCCCGTCTGGATCTTCAATGATAAAATGTGCTGGTCCCTCTGTTGTTTCAGTTGCTTCAGTCAGCATTTTTATTCCTTCAGACTTAAGTTGTTTTTGAATGTCTCGAATGTCCGTAAACGATTCAAGATTTTCGGCATTTTCATTCCACCCTGGATTAAAGGTCAGAATGTTCTTTTCAAACATTCCTTGGAATAGCCCAATGATGCAATTTTCATTCTTCATAATAAGCCAATTTTGACTAATGTCACCACCAAAAGCTTGAAATCTCAGTTTTTCGTAGAATGACTTAGATAGATGAATGTCTTTAACGTTTAAACTCACTGAAAAAGCTCCTAGGTTCATATATACTCCTCCTTCTAACTTATCTATTTTTACTATAAATGAGTGCTTTGAAATTCTCAACATTTCCCATATAATTAAATGGGTCGTGGGTTTATTTCACATGCCAAACAAAAAATAAAAATTGCAAAAATATACTTTTATTAATGTTAAAACTATAGATACGAGATAGATAGGAGAGGAGTACGGTGAATACCTTTAAAGAGAGAAGAAAAGCCCGAAGAGACAAGAGAAAAGAAGAAGGAAAGGAATCCATATGGTGGGAATTCCTTGATATCTTTTTGGATATAGCAGAATTAATCGGACCAAGTCTTATTCGGTCTATTCGGTCAGCCATTAAATTCCTGGAACATCATTAAAATGATTATTTAAGGGATTGAATTGGATGTGTGAAAATCGATACCTTAGTTCTTTATTTATAGATTTAGTTTGATATATTACTGAGAATCGAAGTAAAAAAATAAAGATTTAGTTCTTCAATAATGAAAGGAGAAAATATGGACAAATTCAATAATATACCACTAGAAAATGATTTCCCCAATATTGGTAAACCTGCTACAAGAGCTCTTATCAATGCTGGCTACTATAAACTTGATCAATTGACAAAGGTTACTGAGTCAGAAATACTGAGGTTACATGGTGTTGGACCGAAAGCGGTGCGAATACTGAATGAAGCTCTTAAAGGAAAACAATTATCTTTTGCTGGAAAATAAGTAAAAAGAAGAAAAGCTTATTTTTCAACGTTTCTTACATTTTGTAAGGAACTTTTTTATTTACCAGAAATACTCTCATATGGCTCAAAGGATGTAATTTTAAGTCCACAGGAACCGTCACCATGGCCCTTTGTTATCTTGCTATTATATTCTAAACACCTTATTTTTTTCTATTTATTAGGCTATAGTGTAAATCATCAAGAAAGCTAAATAGGGGCGATAAAAATGGTCCAAGATATAAAAACACGTGTAAAAAGTTTAAATTGGGATTCAATTCAAAACGAATTAGATGAGCAAGGGTTTGCAAAGCTTCCAGCAATATTAACAAAAGAGGAATGCGACTTCTTCATGAAACTTTATAGTAAGGAAGAGTCATACAGAACGACAATCAATATGACGAGATATCGCTTTGGGAATGGGGAGTATAAATATTTTTCCTATCCATTACCTGAGATCATCCAAAGTTTAAGAGAGTCCTTTTATCCAGAGTTGGCTAAAACAGCAAATCGATGGTTGGGCTATTTAAAGAAACCAGAACTGTTTCCAGATCATCTTCAAGAATTTTTGAGAACATGTGAAGAATATGAACAAACTAGACCGACACCCCTAATATTAAAGTATGAAACAGGCGGGTTTAATTGTTTGCACCAAGATTTATATGGAGATGTATTTTTCCCATTTCAAGTAGTATTTGTATTAAATCAACGAGATAAAGACTTTTGCGGTGGAGAGTCCTTATTAGTGGAACAAATTCCTCGTGCTCAGAGCAGGGGGCATGTGATTACTCTAGAACAAGGCAGTGCTCTAATCTTTCCTAGTAACCATAGACCTGCTCTTGGTAAAAAAGGGTATTACAAAAATACGGTTCGTCACGGAGTAAGTACGGTTACCTCTGGAGAACGATACGGTCTTGGAATCATTTTTCATGATTCAAAATAAATATTAAATTTTTATATCTTGCTATTTCATTCCTAGAATTGTAAATTCTGAATTTATAGGGGGTATAATGTAAGGAGAGGTGAGATAAATGCCGGATCGTATCAATAATGAATTACAAGATTGTGAAGAACATGGAATTTTGACTGACGTGGACATGATGACAAATGAAAAGTGGCAAGCAATTATAGACAATGATGCTTCGTACAATAATCAATTTTTCTATGCTGTAAAGACCACAGGAATCTTCTGTAAACCATCTTGCAAATCTCGCATTCCCAAAAAAGAAAATATACGTATTTTTTTAAACGCAGAACAAGCGCTCCGTGCAAATTTTCGCCCTTGTAAACGTTGCAAGCCTACTAATGAGAGATTGCCTGATAGTGAGTGGGTGGCTTTTATCACTGAATACATTGATAAAAATTTCATAGAAAAATTAACTCTAGAAACATTAGCAAATATTGCTCATGGGAGTCCCTATCATTTGCATCGAACGTTTAAAAAAATTAAAGGCATCACACCAGTTGAATATATCCAACAGGTGAGAGTAAACGCTGCTAAAGAGTATTTGATTCACACAAATAAAGCGATTGCGGATCTCGCCATATGTGTAGGTATGCCTAATGCGTCCTATTTTATTACATTATTTAAAAAGAAAACCGGACTTACACCAGCACAATTTCGTCAAATGAGTAAAATGGAGAAAATGTAAAAGGGAATCAAAGAATAAACCAACCCTCTAAGTATCGATCATTAACCAGCTATCGTGGTGAATTAGAAGTGAAGAAATTGCATTTGAATCTGGAAAGACAGATCTCATCCAGCAATAAGTGATTATTTAGGTACATTGAATGGAAAGGAGGTCCCTAAATGAAAAGTGAATTGTTCTATAAAAACCCGAAAACCATACTTAATAAAGGTACAGGCTTTCTTTCTGGATATACTCATTCACTAAATCCTTATACAGGCTGTTCATTTGGGTGTTCATACTGTTATGTACGTCAAATGCCTGTATCCCTCTTTCGAGAAGGGGAATGGGGAAATTGGGTTGATGTTAAAAACGGAGCTGCGAATTTATTAAGGAAGGAGCTTCATCGCGCCAAAGCCAAAGGAAATGTATCCGTTTTCATGTCATCAAGTACAGACCCGTATCAACCCGTAGAGCATAAGGAAAAAGTAACACGTTCTTTACTAGAGGTTATGGTAGAAGATCCACCTGAATTCTTATTAGTACAGACGAGAAGCCCACTTGTAAGTCGAGATATCGATTTGCTGCGGCATTTAAAAGATAAAGTCCGGGTAAGTATGACGATTGAAACGGATTCGGAAACGATACGTAAACATTTTACTCCAGAGGCCCCTCCTATTCAGGCACGCTTCAAGACATTGGAAAAATTAGTGGATGCAGGTATACCAACCCAAGTGGCGATCGCACCCATATTACCGAGTGGAGAATATTTTCCTGAGAAATTGAAGCCATTCGTCGATCGGATATGTATGGATGACTACTTTATGGGGGATGGCAGTGGAGGAAAACGCACAAGAAAACTTAGAATCGAGAAAAAATATGCCCAACTTGGTTTAGAAGAATGGTATGGACCGCAAGTTATTAAAAAAGTATATAAGAGATTTATAGATATCTTTCCGGAAAATCAGGTTTATCTGAGCCAGAAAGGGTTTGAGCCGTAAAGAGAACAGGGTGTGATTACATGTGTAAAAATCATAAGAAAAGTAATGAAAATAGAAATGGCAAAAATACATTCACACCGTTAGGTCCCAATATTGCGTAAACATCCCAAGGATGTCTCCGAAGGACTGGAGAGAAATTAAAGTAAGAAATGGGGGATATTTATGAGAGGAATTATTTTGTCGACAGAGAGTGGTGCGGATTTACCTGAAGAATTAGCTGATAAACATAATGTCCAGGTGGTCCCGATGCACGTGATTATCGATGGGCAGGATTACTTAGATGGAACGATACCTGTAACGGATATTTATGACTACTACGAGCGGACAAAGAAAATACCCTCTACAACATCGACAAATTCCCATGAATATCTTGAATTTTTCAAGAAGATAAAAAATGATTTTCCAGATTGCATCATTATACATATTGGTTATACGTCAAAGGCATCGTCTTCCTTTCAAAATGCAATCATCGCAACGGAAGATTTGAATGATATTTTTCTAATTGATGCTTTGAACGTAACAGGTGGATTAACTGCGATTGTAATGTATGCGGTTACCTTATTAGCGAATGAACCTTCAATTGACCCTGCCCAATTAGTAAAGAAGATTGAATCAAAAGTTCCTAAATCAAGACTGGCTTTCGTTCCCGGAAGTTTAGAATTTTTAAGGGCAGGAGGACGAGTCAGTAATCTAGCTTATCTCGGTGGGGCTTTGTTAAAAATAAAACCGCGTATTGAACTAATTGATGGAAATCTTGTTTCAACAAAAAAATATCGTGGGAAAATGGATGTTGTTTCCGAGAAACTTATGCGAGATTATTTAAATCAATACGAAATTGATAGAGAACAACTCTATCTACTTTACTCTATCGGACTTGATGAAAGGATTAAGCAGGGGATGAATGAATTCGCAAAAGAAACAGGTTTCAAAAATGTAAAATGGATTCAAGCAGGCGCAATGATTTCTACACATGCTGGACCTGGTGGTATCGGAATTGCAGGCTTAGAAGTATAGTACGGTCAAAACCAGTACTTATATGGGATTAGCAACAACCTTAGCTGAAATTTTTTAGGAACTGTATTGTTTTATTTTTCTTCCTATTGACCCATATTGTGAAGAAGAACGACTTATTAATTTTCAGTAAAAAAGGTACTTAAGGAGAATTTGTTTCTCAGAATTTTTAAAGGATATGCATTTGTTTAGTATTTGCTAACAAAATACCCCCCCCTAACCGGGGGGATAAAAGAAGCTAGAATTAAAATGGTCTTGGCGGACAACAAGGATTGTATGGAACTCCGCACATTGTATGTGTTTCACAACATTCATTTACACATGACTCGGTATGTGGGAAATAGTGTTGATGATTAATCATTTGCATATTGACTGTAGTCGTGTGAGAAGTATGTAAATGCGTTACAACTTTATTGAATATATTTGTCTTAACATATTGTTGTCCTGGTGAAACCAACGGTGGATCATACTGAGCAGGAAACACTTGAGGTGGGCAGTATTGTGGACATCCTTGTGGTGGAAAGTATTGGGCTTGCATCGGTTGTAATGGAGCTATCTGATTTGGCATTATATTGGGTGGAAAACCACCAAACCCACTTTGTCTATTCATCATTAAATGACCTCCATATGAATTTGTCTTGTTACATCATTAGTCTATGTGAACTTTTATTGTGTGGACTAGTTTGATACCTAATTTTGAAATAAAAATTATGTAAACTAAAAGATTGATTTGTTCAAAAGAGGAATCGGAAAGCATGTTAAAGTACCTTAAAGTTAATCAAATAGACAGGTCATAACGACCTGTCAGAGTACGAAATCTTAACGTTGTTTTGACGTGAGGGGATTAACAACAAAAGCCTCCACCATAACCAACTCCACCGTAGCCAGCACCGTAGCCACCGCCATAGCTACCACCAACAAAGGATGCACCTACGATGATTAAAAGAATAAACAGTACAACAATAAAAGCAAATCCGGATCCGAAATTAGTACCTTCGCTCATATTTAACACCACCTTTTGAGAACATAAACTACCATATGTAAGGAACGGGGTTTTGTTGAGAGATAAATTAAAACGAATAAATTGAAATTATTAGCTAATTTTTCTTTTTATTCAATTGGCGTTAGGAAACTAAGGTATTTGTTGAACTAACGAAGCAGTTTAATAAAAGTTCTATTTAAAAAGGAACCGCGATTGGCGATTCCTAAGATTATTATTTATTTTCTACGTTTAGGGTACTAAATGAATTGTTAAGTGCTGTTTTACACTTGTTTACATCATGATTCGATGAACGAACTGCTGCTAATACAACATCAATTGTTCCATCAATATTTGTCCATGTAGCGCCATCGATTTTTCGAAGCTTAGGTTCCTGTGTGTCCCATTGATGTTCTAATTCATCTGCCCCTTTTTTCGCTGAAGCAAAGTCGTTTTTATTTACAGCGTTTAGCACATCATTTTCAATTTTAACAAAATCGTTTAATTGACCTGCTAATGTAGCTTGCTCTTCAGCACCTTGTGATGCAATATTATTACTGCGCCAGTTATAACCACCTATACCAACAACTAAGAAAATTACGAGTACAACAATCGTTTGTGTTAGCACATGTTTCTTATTTGCATTTCTTTGGTTTGTTTCCGCTATATCACTTTTAACATTTGTATCAATTTTTGAAACGGCAAGGAAAACGATGATCGCTAAAATAGCGATAAGAAAAATCACACTCGTAACGGTTGTCCCGAGTCCTAATCCGCCATTTACTTTTGATTGAGATAGGTAATCTCCAATTGACGCTCCAAGCGGACGAGTTAAAATATACGCAATCCAGAAAGCTAATACTCCGTCAAGTTTCAAAAATTTATAAGCTAAGAACACAAGAGCAATAATAATAACAACGCCTATTCCTGTGTTAAGATAACCAAAACCAAGTTGTTCGGAGTATAAATCGCCGACCGCTGTTCCAAGTGCAAAGGTGAAAAGGATCGTAAGCCAGTAGAAAACCTCTCTTTTTCTAGTAAAAATCGAGTGGATCGATAGTGTTTTTTCACTAAGATACCATAATAGAAAAGTCAGTCCTAGTAGCACCGAGAAAACAGCTGTGCTAACCTCAAGTGCTACGCCCATATTATCTGTCAAGTTATCCGTTACCAATGTTCCAAATACGCTTATAAGAACAACTGTTACCCAGTAAATCGCTGGAACATATTTGCTTGCTTTAAATTGAAAAAACAATGCAATTAAAAATGCAGCTCCCATAATAATGGTAGTAAGAGTTAAACCAAGTCCAATGTTGAAATTGATGAAATCAGCAAATGTTTCACCAACAGTTGTACACAAAATTTTGATGATCCAAAAGAAAATCGTCACTTGTGGCACTTTGTTAAGTAAAATTTTCATTTTATTTTGGTTTTCTTGCATATATAATTTCCTTTCTTTAAAGTGGTTGCCCACAACTTAATTTTATTTCTCTCTCTAAATAAGGATACCTATCCAAATCCAGGTTTATCATTTAGGAAGTCCGCGCTGTTTCTCCCACAATGGTTGCTATAATCTTGACGATTTCAAAAAATATGGTGACTTGTGATTCTTTGCTTATCATTTACCGATCTGAAGGTTGGACTATTTCAGTTTGTTTAGAAAATGCTGAGTTTTCTTAAAAAGGAACTCATCTCCTTTTTGGAAGTAGTCATTGTTTCCATCGCTCATTTTCATTTGTGATGATGTTAGTCTCTACTTCTCTACTATAATAGAAATCGGGGGGCTATTTATTAAAAACTGATTAAAATTAACTTAAGTGTCTGTTAAGTATAAGCGGCATTTTCTTATTGTATTTACGGTCCAGGAGTGTTTAAGAAGGGAAAGTAATTTTTCATACTGGGAGGTGAAAAGGATGAGAAGGGATTACTTGAAGTTATTTTACCAGAAAGGGGAAATATTAAGCTTTTCAAGTCTATCCCAATTTCATTGTTGATGGTATCTGAATATTTTCCTTTCTATATAGAGGAGTTTAGTTGAAGAATAAATGCATAAATATTTAAATACGAGGGATTTTCAAAAGTTAATTTATTGGGTGTGCCAATTAAGATTGACTTTATTAGTTTAGGGGAGATAATACAGCAGGATAGAACTACAATATTTTTTTACCTTAAACAAAATTAAACCAAACAACATATAATACAATATGTGGTACACCATAAAGAAGACCGTGACTTGAACGACACGGTCTAACAAACAACTTTAGAAGTGATTGAGTAATCCATCCTCGTCGGCAAACTCTGGTTGGATTATTTTTTTTGTTTCTTTTGTTTTCTCATGTGGACATCACCTACTTACTTATTTTTGGTTAAAGATGAGTTTATTAAGTTCCTTATCTATTACATAAGGTATCTACGGTAATTGTATTGTTTTGATATGCTCTAAATTGCGACAAACCGTTTCCCCTTCAGCTGTTATAAGAATCATTTTGTTATTACGAATCTTTTGAAGTAAGCCTATTTTTTCAGTGTTTTCTCCACCATCTATAATAACTAGTTGATTTTCTAATCTTTTCAACTGTTCATCAAAGGATCTGGCTAAAGGAGTGGGTATAGGCACAAGGGGTAGATTTTCCTTGTTTAAAGAATATGGTATTGTATTAGGGGGATACGGAATTAGCCATTTAACATGATTCATCGAAATAAACATTGTTTTGTACACAGGGGAGTGGAAGACAAAATAGTCGTTCATAATGCTAGTTATATAACCATGAATTGATTTATTCCCTGTGACGTAAACCTTGACAAACAAACCTTTAGCAATCGTTAATGATTTACGAAACGATATTACATCCGTTTCAATTGGTTTTTCTGAAGGAGGGTTATAAGAGGTATATTCTTCATCTAAAATGGTTTCTTTCAATCTTTGCACATGAACAAATGGAATATAGAGGTATGAATCGGTCCTGCCATCGTATAAAACAATGATGTCCAACCCAGCATCTGTTAGGATTCCCTTGTGAATAACGCCTCCTGAAATTTCAACCTCAATTTGAATTCCTATTGAATCTATAAAATCTATAAGCATCTTAATTCTCCTTTTTTCTCAAATTATCCTTGGAGTGCTCCACCGAAGAGCCAAGAAACCCAATAATATAAAACCACTAATGTGAATAATACAGTAGGCGGTATAACGACAGCTGTTACTTTTATATATTCCCACCAAGTGATTCTTACTTTTCCACGCTTTACAATGTGCATCCACATCAGCGTAGCCAACGTTCCCATAGGAAGTAGTAAGGAACCCATGTCGCTGCCAATGACGTTCGCCAGATAGGCGATTTTCAAGGAGAGTAGATCTAGATTCATATGCGTCAACGTGAGGGTTCCAACCATGAGTGCAGGGTGATTATTAAAAATATTTGAGAGTACTGATAGAAGTACACCCATCATCACACTTGCATTGAGCAGGCTTCCAGAAACCATTGGACGCATAAATTGGATCAACCAGTCTGTTAGTCCGATATTATTCAGACCGTAAATAATTACATACATACTAAAAGCGAACACGATAATATACCACGGCGTTTTTTTCAGCATATCAGTTGGAGGTATTTTTAAATAAGCCCATCTCCATCCTAAAAGGACCAGCGAGCCAATTACAGCCATAAGAGAGACTGGAATGGAAAGAAACGAAGCTACAAATAGACTGACACGGACTGCAAATACAAACAGGAGGACGTTTCGCATAAACCTTGAACGTTCCTTCTCTGTACCATGTTTCATAGGACTTGGCTTAAGTGGATGGTAAGAAGGGAGTGACCGCCCAGTAATCTTAGTAGGAACGGTTTTCGGTAAGACTTTTTTGAAGCGAAGGAACAAGAGCCAAGTCAGCAGTAGTAAACCAAGCGTGGCAGGAACAAACATCATCGCCGTATGCAAATACAAGCTCATATGCACGATTTTTAGAGCGATCAGATTGACAATGTTACTTACACCTATTGGAGCACTCGAAGCAGTCGCAATTAAGGCTCCAGACAGCAAATACGGAATTTTTTGATGGTTTTTTAAGCCCATGTTGTTTAATAACATGACTAGGATTGGAGTTGTGATTAAAATACTGCCGTCGTTATTAAAAAAGAGTGTCATGAGAAAACATAAAAGATTGACATACCAGAATAATCTGATGCCAGACCCATTTGCTTTTTCCGCAAGCTTCTCTGCCACCCAGTTAAAGAATCCAAAACTCTCTAAGACAATCGCCATTACAATCGTTGCCATAATAGTTATCGCAGCACCGCTTATCGTTTCTGCAATTATACCGAGGTCTGTTAGAGAAACACTTCCACTGAGTATGACAATAATCGCACCTATCGTGGCAGGTATAGCTTCATTAATGCCTCTAGGTCTCCAAAGAATCAATCCGAGGGTAACCAAAAAAGATAAAACGGTTATCCAAACCATTGGTTGCATTTTTTTCTCCTTCTTTCTAGCTAGTTTTTCATGATGGTTCCATGAGACGACCTAACCCCCTCAATAGTTAGTCCACTCTTGTCCCCCCCTTCCATCTATCCCTCTTGTGTTGTTGTACTGTATTTATATGTATCACGAATAGGACAGGCTTTGGGTATGTACCCGTTTTTCCAAAAAATCAACTAGAGTCTAAAAAACAACGATTCAAGTAATTACACATGTCAAGATAGAAGAACATAGCTAATTACAAGAATTAAACCTCTTTAATTGAAGTAGTTTATAATGGCAAAAATAAAAAGCGATGTCTAAAATAGTAAACTTGTCAACTGCTCACTGTTGTTCTTGAATGATGAATCAGGGGAAGGATTAGAATATTTTTCCTTAGACAATGCATACTAAAAACATAATTTAAAGCAAATGCAGAAAGGGAAGGAGTTGATGTCTTATTTTCTGAAGTTTTTAAGAGGAAAGCGCTCTTCTCGGTTCCATCAAACAAGCAATAATTCTAATCTTTATAAAAAAAATATGGAAGATGATGTCCTGGACTCTGATTTATCCCACAATACAGAGAATCTCCAACTGCTATTTTCTCAAGCACCGGATTTAGTGATTCGTCGCTTTCCCATCGCAGCGAGTAAAACGGAGGCCGCTTTGGTGTACTTGCCCGGATTGACGGATAAAGATGCGATCCAAAATTATGTTCTAAAGCCATTGATGCATAGCTCCTTCGATCCTACTAAGGATCTGCCAATCACAATAGGAAAGATCGATATGGTCTATACGTGGGGGCAGATCGAAAATGCGATTCTAGGAGGAGATAGCGTTTTATTGTTAAACGGGCAAATCACCGGGTATCAATTAGATACAAAAGGGTGGCCGCAAAGACAGCTTAATAATCCTCAAAATGAAATATCTCTAAAAGGTGCTAATCAAGGATTTGTGGAAACAGGGAGTCAAAATATTGCCCTAATCCGCAGGTATATTCCCCATCAGGAATTAATCTTAAAAGAGATGACCGTCGGTATTCGAGGGAAAACAAAGATTTCCCTTTTATATTTGAGAGATGTTGCTTCTGAAGACGTGCTAAGAGAAATGGAAACACGGATTCAAAATATTACAGTGGACGCAATCCTTAATACCGGCGAACTTATCGAGTTCATTGAAGACAATCCTTATTCACCCTTTCCGCAAATTATGTTGACTGAAAGACCTGATACAGCTGCATCCCAAATTCTTCAGGGGAGATTTGTAATTATTATGGATCGTTCTCCGAGCGTATTGATTGCTCCGACAAACTTTATGGCCTTTTTTCAGGCTGTGGATGATTACGGTTCCCGTTGGTTAGTTTCTTCCTTTATCCGGGTAATGCGTTTTTTTGCCTTTATGATTGCCTTATTTTTGCCCGCCACTTACGTTGCATTTATTTCCTACAATTTTGAGGTTATCCCTATGGAACTTTTGCTTACGATTGCGGAATCAAGGATACAAGTTCCTCTCCCACCCGTGATGGAAGCTGTGATTATGGAAATGACCCTGGAATTGATGAGGGAAGCTGCCTTAAGGCTGCCGACTCCAATCGGTCAGACCATTGGCATTGTGGGAGGCATTATTATTGGTCAGGCGGCTGTTCAAGTGGGAATTGTCAGCAACATTATGATTATAGTCGTTGCCGTTACAGCCATCGCTTCCTATAATATCCCTAATTATGATATGAGTTCGTCCATTAGACTGTTAAGATTTCCTATGATGTTATCCGCTGCCATGTTTGGAATTGTAGGGATTGTGATTGGATGGATGACCATAGTTGGTCACCTGGCTAGTCTTGAATCATTAGGAACACCATATGGAACTCCTCTAGCTCCTTTCCGATTCGCCGATATGAAGGATGCGTTTCTGCGCTTTCCTTTATGGGTAATGAAAAGTCGCCCTAAAGGCACAGGAGCTATTCCAACTATTCGACAAGGGCGAAATCGCACGAAAAGGTGAAACAATGAAAAAATATGCCTATAATGAAATCACTCTCATGCAGTATATTTTTTTGATAAATGGAACACAGGTCGGGACAGGCGTCCTATCTCTCCCGCGCATACTTGCGGAAAAAGCAGGAACCGACGGGTGGATCGCTATCCTGATTGGCTGGTTTCTCTCTGCCGCTGCCAGCATTATTTTGGTTAAAACGTGCGAAAAATATCCTGATGAAACCCTTATCGAAATTCTTATCCGTTTATTCGGAAAAATTGTGGGAAAAGCAGTCGTCATCGTTTACATGATGTACTTTGCTTTTTACTCATGGTCCATTTTTGTGAACGGCAGTCTATATATCAAGGCATGGTTCCTGCCTAAAACCCCTAATTATATCATTTTACTGTTATTTTCGATTCCTACTTTTATTGTAGCCCGTAACGGGGTTCGCGTTTTAGCAAGATACTCCGAGCTGTCTTTTTACATGGTCATTTGGCTTCCTTTGTTTTTCCTGATACCGCTAAGGGACGGAAATTGGCTGCACTTTCTTCCGGTACTTAAAGAAGGGTGGAGACCAGTATTATCCGCTGTGCCGACCACTGTTTTTTCCTTTTTGGGATTTGAAGTCGCGTTCTTCCTGTACCCCTTTTTGCAAAAAAAGCAGCATGCGGTTCTCGGAATCACGATTGCGAACACCTTAACGATGTTGTTTTATGTTTTAGTGACGATTGCCTGCTTTGCCTATTTTAGCCCTGATGGGATTATCGAATTTAATCAACCCGTCATGAATTTGCTTAAACTAATTGAATTTCGTTTTTTGGAGCGTTTTGACATGGTTATATTGGCTGTTTATCTGATTGTTGTTTCCACAGCCTGGATATCTTGTGTATTCTTTACTGCCTTTTGTTCTAGTCAATTGCTGGGAAAACAGGATCACAGCCGGCACGTCATTATTTTATTATTGATCATTATTGGATTGGTCTTTTGGCGTGATCCTACTTGGAATGAATCGGAAAAGTGGCAGCAAATGGTTGCCAAAGGAGGGCTGCAATTGGCATACGTAGCTCCTCCATTTTTATGGATCTATAGCTGGATATATGAAAAGTTCCGTCGGAGGGTAAGCCATTGAAAAGGAAGATACTACTTTGCCTATCGCTCTTGGCTATGATGATGACCGGATGCGTGGACCAAATAAATGTTGAAGATGTCACTCTGTCACTCATCCTAGGTTTAGATTTGGATGAGGAGGATCATTTAGTGGTGTTCATGTCAAGTCCGGTGTTTAATAAAGAAGCAGAGTTAAAAGAGGAGAAGGTCGAGGTGAAAGCTGTTACGATTCGAGATTCCAGGGAACTGTTTGATTCGACGGTAATGGCTTTGACAGCAGGAAGCAAAACGCAATTAATCTTAATCGGGAAAAAGCTACTAAAACGAAAAAATTGGATTGATTATATCGATCCCTTTTACAGGGACCCCAAAAATACGGTAACCACAAGAGTCGTCGCCGTAGATGGGCCTGTTTCTGACGTCATTTTTTTTAGGCCAAAAGACAAGCCGCGTCTACCTTTGTATTTGACAAATTTAGTGGATACGGCATACAGAAGAAATGTCACTGTAAAAACCACCATTCAAGAATTTCATGAGCAAAAGACGGAAAAAGGGATGACAGCAAGCATCACCGAAATGAAAAAAGACCACAAAATCATGTTGACTGGCACGGCTCTGCTGGATGAACAGAGCAGATATAAGGTAAGCATCAAACCGCATCAAAACAAATTATTACGCATCCTGCAGCATAAAACAAAAGGTGATTTCCCATTTACCATTTCAGTCCCTTTGGAATCGAATGGACAGGATAAACATTGGATCAGCTTTAGTACGCCGAACATCAAGGTAAAAACAAAGGTTAGGTATGACGGTCATTTTATTTTTGACACAGACGTAAAAATGAGAATTGCCATAACAGAACGGCTTTTTCCATTCAATGTAAGGAAGGACACAGCGAAACTGCAAAAGAGTATAGAAACGAAACTGCAAGCAGATTTCGAGCGCTTAATAAAGAAAACGCAAACCGCCACCATTGACCCGTTTGGATTTGGGATTTATGCAAGAGCCTATACGTATCCCGAGTGGAAAAAAGTCCAAAATCAATGGGGGAAAGCCTTTTCGAAGGCTGATGTCAACGTCAAGGTGCGAGTAACCATTGGCGGGATGGGAACGATTAAGTAACACGGGCCAATGATATTCTACCATGAAAATAAGTTTCTTCAAGATTAGAAAAATGACAAAACTTAAAAAGACCCTGCTCAATCGTTAAAAAAAAGAGGGGAGACATCATCTCCTTTTCTTCTTCAACAAACGAAGCAGTTTAGTTGAAGAAACATTCAAAAAATTTTATAAAAAGGGTACATATTAATAGCACTCACAATTTTGTGAGTGCTTTTTTGCTTGTTATTATTTTGGCACCGGAGTAGGAGTAGTTCCCAAATTTTTTATTTCACATCACCACTAACATCTACTGCTACTGTAATTGAACAAAAACAATTATTCCAATTTTCACTTAATATTTGACACGCATATTAGTGGTTGCTAATATGATAATATTAGAACATATTAGTGCTGTCTAATATGACTGGAGGTAAAGTTACCGATGGCAAAAACAGATGTTGATTTGAAGGTAAAGTTTCTAAGGGGATTTTCAGATAAAACAAGGATTCAAATTCTTGAATCAATTAAAGAACAAGAAAAAACTGTTTCAGAAATTGTAGAGGACCTCAATGGCAAGCAATCAAATATATCTCAACATCTAGCTTGTTTAAAAGGATGTGGGCTTATTGTTGGCAGACAAGACGGAAAATACATTAAATATAGCTTACGAAATCAACAAGTAAGAGAGTTGCTAAAAATGTTCCACACAGTGTTCGAAGAAGTGCAAACTGATATAGCTTGTTGTGAGAATCATATCGATTAAGGTGGTGAAGTACTTTGGCTGATAAATGTTGCGGTTCTAAAGAAATACAGAAAAATGATATAAACGATAACTTAAAAGCATTAGAAAATGTTGTGGAAGTAAAGACTTCTTGCTGTAGCAGTGATTCAATTGCCTTAGAAAAACCTAACGGTCCAAAAAGCTCTTGTTGTAGCAGCAAGGTTGAAGAACTATCAAAAGACATTCCTCTTTCGCCAGCTATTTCTGAAGAAAAAGTTGTATATCATGTACACGGAATGGATTGTCCAGCTTGTGGTGTCACAATAGAAAAAGGGTTAAGTGCTTTAAAAGGGATTAGAGATGTAACAGTGAACTACAGCACAGCAAAACTACAGGTGGTTGGAGATATCGGTTCTTTTGATCAAATTGAAAATCAAATTAAAAAACTTGGTTATACGGTCGAATCACTTGAACGGAACAAAAATATGAGGACGTACACTATCGAAGGAATGGATTGTGGTAGTTGTGCAAAAAGTATCGAAAACCATTTGAATACTTTACCTTCAGTAAGAAAAGTAAGTGTGAATTTTTCTACTGGAAAAATGAAGATTGATCACGACAATAGCGTTGAAAATATCATTTCAGAAGTAGCTAAAATCGGTTATAATGCGTCCTTGCTTACGAAGAGTAGCAAAGCTCCCGAAACTCCTAAAAATTACGAAGGAAATGGTTTAATCATCTTTTCTGGGGTATTAATAGCTCTAGGGTTTATTGGGTCATACAATGGTATCTCAACATTAATGAGCAATATTTTGTACGCGATAGTAATCGTATTAACTGGATATAAGCCTGTGAAGAGTGCTTACTATGCCTTAAAAAGCCGTTCACTTGATATGAATGTATTAATGTCAGCTGCGGCAATTGGTGCTGCATTAATTGGTGAATGGTTAGAAGGAGCAACCGTTGTATGGTTATTTTCTTTGGGAATTGTTCTACAGAATCGATCAATCGAGAAGACAAGAAATTCTATTCGAAATTTAATGAATTTAGCTCCACCAGAAGCGTGGGTGTTAATTGGCACTGAATTGGTTAAAAAGCCAGTTGAAGAGATTTCAATTGGTCAGATAATCATTGTTAAACCAGGCGATAAAATTCCATTAGACGGAGAAATTGTTCAGGGTGTATCCAGCGTAAACCAAGCTCCTATCACAGGAGAGTCAATACCAGTTGATAAGGCAATTGGTGATACAGTTTATGCCGGTACGATAAATGAGAGTGGCTCTCTTGAAATTAAAGTAACTAAGTTAGTTGAAGATACTACCATATCAAAGATTATTCACTTGGTAGAAGAGGCTCAAGAACAAAAAGCACCTACACAGGCATTTGTCGATAAATTTGCAAATATCTATACACCTATTGTTTTCGTATTAGCAATAACTATTATGGTGATACCTCCCCTTCTTGGATTAGGTACTTGGGGAGAATGGTTTTATAAGGCACTGGAACTATTAGTAATTGCTTGTCCTTGTGCTCTGGTTATTTCGACACCTGTAACGATTGTATCTGCAATCGGCAATGCAGCTAAAAATGGTGTTCTAATTAAAGGTGGATCATTCTTAGAAATCGCAGGATCTATAAATGCCATTGCTTTTGACAAAACAGGTACATTAACTAAAGGAAAGCCTACGGTTTCTGAAATAAAGGCTCTAGGCACTTCAGAAGACGAGTTATTATCCCTTGCTTTGACATTAGAGGATTATTCAACTCATCCAATAGCTAAAACAATTGTAAACTATGCAAAAGAAAAGGGCATACAATCAAAGAATGGCCAGTTGTTTAAAAGTATAGTTGGTAAAGGGGTTCAGGCTACTATTGGTGGAGTCATCCATTATGCAGGAAATCTTAAACTGTTTGAAGAAATGAATGTTTCATTAGGCAATATTAAAACCATAGCAGAAGAGTTTCAAAGAAAAGGAAAAACAGTAGTTATTATTGGTAGTGAACAAAAGTTATTGGGTATAATTGCTGTCTCTGATACTTTACGTAAGACAACGGTTAATGCCTTAAATGCTTTAAAACAAGTTGGCATTAATCAAACCATAATGTTGACTGGAGATAATGAAGGAACAGCTAAAGTGATTGCCTCTGAAGCTTCAATTGACCGTTATTTTGCTGAATTAATGCCAGAAGATAAAGTAAATTCTATTAAGCAATTACAAAAAGAAGGTTATAGGGTTGCGATGGTTGGAGACGGCATAAATGATGCTCCAGCACTAGCAACGTCTGATTTGGGGATTGCAATGGGTGGTGCCGGTACAGACACAGCAATGGAAACAGCAGATATTGTTTTAATGGCTGACAATCTCGAAAAGCTACCTCATACAATCAATTTAAGTAGAAAAGCATTAAAAATAATTAAACAAAACATTTGGTTTTCATTAATTGTAAAGTTTATTGCCCTAGCTTTAATTTTCCCTGGATGGCTAACATTATGGATAGCTGTCTTAAGTGATACTGGTGCTGCCATAATTGTAATTTTAAATGCACTACGCCTATTGAAAATTAAAGGTTAAAAACGATTTATATATCCCAAGGTTAATCTAGTTTTGGTGTATTTACGTATTCCATATTCGGTGCGATGCTTTAACAAGGCATCGCCCTTTTCTGGTTTGATACACAAAGCAGATTGTGAAGAATTGTACTTAAAGTAGCGGGTGCGATTGTTCAATAATAGCAGTCGCTTTCCTTGTTCCTCTAACGTGGCAGGATAATTGAAGAAGGAATATGTATTTACTTCCAGAATATACATAATTAGGGAATGTGAAGGTGGGTGCTTAAATGGATAAGGGCAGTATTTTCGCCCTGATCGGCTCCAATTGGGCGGGCAAGACAACGGTTGTCAAAGAAGATTACTTACGGAATAATGGTGACTTTGAATTTGATGAAACCGAGTATAAACGTCCATGAACATATGGTTCTATGCTAAGTGCAGGACATATCTCGATTCTGATCACCCAGAACAGGAAGTAAGTCATCTTTTGATTGCCAATATTCAGTCTCTTTGATGCATCGAACACGCTTTCAAGCATTGATAACAAAAGAGAATTTGTAGAACAATAGGGCTGATAAAAAAGTAAAGAGAGGGAGACCAAATGAAAAAGATTACAACGGGACAAAGCAACAGCGGATTCTCCGAAACAGGGCTGCGCAGAATGCGCAACGTGCTGGCAAGGTATGTCGATTCCGGGAAGATTCCTGGGCTCGTTGCTCTGGTCAGCAGACACGGTGAGACACACGTCGAAGCGATCGGCACGATGCGCCATGACGGTGGCGCGCCGATGCGCCGGGACACGATCTTCCGGATGGCCTCGACGTCCAAGCCGGTTGCAATCGCGGCGGCGATGATCCTGCTCGACGAGTGCAGGCTGCGGCTGGATGACCTGGTAGAGCAGTGGCTGCCGGAACTCGCCGACCGGCGGGTGCTGAAGCGGATCGATGGCCCGCTGGACGATACCGTGCCGGCGCGGCGGCCGATCACCGTACGGGACTTGCTGACCTCCACGTTCGGGCTCGGCATGGATATGACGTCGCTAGGCACTCCGATCATGAACGCGATCTTCGAGCAGGGGCTCACTCCCAATCTACCGGAGCCGGTGCCCGAGCCGGATGAGTGGATGCGCCGCCTTGGCACGCTTCCACTGATGTACCAGCCCGGAGAGCGCTGGCAGTACCACATCAGCAACGATCTACTCGGCGTGCTCGTCGCCAGGGTCACGGGCCAGTCGTTTGAGACGTTCCTGCGCGAACGCATCTTTAACCCCCTGGGCATGAAGGACACCGGTTTCCACGTGCCCGCCGACAAGATCGACCGGCTGCCAACCCTGTACGCCCCCGACCCGCAGACCGGAGAGTTCATCGTGTGGGACGAGGCCAAGGGGGGACGCTACAGCCAGCCTCCGGCTTTCCAGGGCGGCGGCGGCGAACTGGTCTCCACCGTCGACGACTACCACGCCTACTTCCGGATGCTTCTGAATCACGGGATGCACGGGACCGAACGGATCCTGTCCCGGCCCGCTGTCCAGCTGATGACCACCAACCGCCTCACGCCCGAGCAACAAGCCGCCCGAAACGCCATGGCCAGCAACAACGTCCATGTGTCATTCGGCCAAGGGCAACACGGCGGCTGGGGCTTCGGGATGGCGGTGCGCACCTACCGTGGTGACTACGCGTCCATCGGCCAGTTCGGCTGGGACGGCGGAAGCGGCACCGCGACGTACGCCGACCCGGACAAACAGCTCACCGGAATCCTGCTCACCCAGGTCGGGGCGTCCACTCCTGATTCATCGTGGCTTATCCACGACTTCTGGACCACGGTCTACCAGGCAATCGAAGACTAACACCGAGCCCTCACTCAACCCACGACACCCAACGGTCAGCCCCCTGGCGGCCGATTGGAAGCAAAAGTTGCCTTTGGTAATTTGCTTAGACGCTTCCCAGATTTAAAATTGGCGATTGATCCAGATGAGTTAATTTATAACAATAATGGAGTGGTACGTTTCATTGCTAGTATCCCAATGATTTTCTAACCTTCGGTGGTACCAATTTCATAAACTGAACACATACCGTTTTTTGTGGTGGCTATATAGGTGTTAAACCAGTAGAGAATAATCTACTGGTTTTTTTCTTTCATAATAGGTTGCTTGAAGAAAAAATTGTCTGTAAATATTAATTTTATTATCAAGTCTTAACAGAATCTTTACACCATCCTCCAGTATCTGAACACTATCTTTATTCCAAATTCAATAAAATAATTTCAAGAAGATAAATTGATTAATTTTCCGACGATTTAGTGAAGTTGGAAAAATTGAAAAGGAGAGTTGTAAAGGTGAATGCCGTTTTACTTTTCGCTGGAATTGTAGGTATGTCGTTATTTGTTTACTTGTTGTACGTCTTATTTAAGGGTGAAAATCTATGACCAATATTATTTTACAAGATACTTTTTTTATTGCTGTTTTAGTCGGATTATCAATTCCAATAGGTGTTTATATTTATAAGGTGATGACTGGTCAAAAAGTATTTTTGACCAAAATTTTATCGCCAGTAGAGAATTGTGTTTATAAAATCATCGGTAATTGGAATGTAGAAGACATGGGAGCAAAACAATATTTAGTTTCTGTTATGACCTTTAGCACAATAGGGCTACTTTTTCTTTGGGGATTACAAATGATTCAAGGTTTCCTTCCTATAAATCCTGAAGGGATGAAGGGGACTAGTTGGCATCTAGCGTTCAATACAGCAGCAAGTTTTGTTTCTAACACGAATTGGCAAGCCTATTCTGGCGAGAGCACTCTATCATATTTGACCCAGTCTATTGGACTGACAGTTCAAAATTTTGTTTCAGCGGCAACAGGTATCGCTGTTCTATTCGCACTGATTCGAGGTTTCATTCTCAAAAAAGAACAAAAGATAGGTAACTACTGGGTAGATATCACGAGAATAACACTTTATGTTTTGATTCCTCTGTCGCTAGTTGTGGCACTACTTATTGCTTCACAAGGTGTGGTGCAAACGTTTGCCCATTATAAAGTTGTTTCGATGTTGGAGAATGGGGTAAATCAAATTATTCCATTAGGACCTGCCGCAAGTCAGATTGCAATAAAACAACTTGGTACAAACGGTGGTGGATTTTTTGGAATGAACTCAGCTTTTCCATTGGAAAATCCAACTTCGTTCTCCGACTTTATACAAGTGCTATCTATTCTAATTATCCCTGCTGCACTTTGTGTTTCATTTGGGAAAGCAGTAAATGATAGCAAACAAGGTAAATCACTATACATTACCATGATGATTCTATTTGTGGTATCAATCGTAGCTGTAACCATCAGTGAGCAATTTGCTGCACCAGTTTTTCATGGAGTAGCAACTTCAGGAAGTATAGAAGGAAAAGAAGTCATTCATGGTGTAGGTGCTTCAGCCTTATGGGGTACAGCAACAACTGCAGCTTCAAATGGCTCCGTGAATGCCATGCATGACAGTTTTACTCCACTCGCTGGCATGGTTCTCATGTTCCTTATGCAATTGGGGGAAATAATATTTGGTGGTGTAGGAAGCGGGCTTTACGGAATGTTGGCTTTCGTAATGTTGACTGTCTTCATCGCAGGATTGATGGTTGGGCGAACCCCTGAATATTTAGGTAAGAAAATTGAACCGTTTGATATGAAGATGGTTTGTTTAATTGTTCTTGCACCACCGCTCTTAACACTATTAAGTACAGCACTTGCAGTTTCTATGCCAGCTGCTTCGTCATGGCTTAACAATTCAGGAGCACACGGATTTTCAGAAATCCTTTATAATTTTTCTTCAATGGCTAATAACAATGGAAGTGCATTTGGTGGATTCACATCCAATACAGTTTTCACAAACATTATTGGTGGAATTGTGATGTTATTGGTTCGTTTTATTCCAATTGGAGCTATTCTTTATCTGGCAGAAAATCTTGCTCGGAAGAAAACAACTGCTGCAAGTGAAGGAACTTTATCAACTAGTAATACCATGTTTGTTGGATTATTAGTCTCAGTCATTCTTTTAATTGGAGCCCTCAGTTTCTTACCTGTTTTAGCCTTGGGCCCGATTGCAGATTATTTTACACATTAATTTGAGGTGAAAACGATGAATGGAAAGCATATTAACAAGAGTATTTTGAATGACGCATTTCGTCAGTCTTTGGTAAAACTATCACCTCGTGTACAGTTAAAAAACCCTGTCATGTTGGTGGTATATATTGGAGCAATCTTTACAACATTTCTATACATTCTTTCTTTCATGGGGATCAAAGATGAGAATTCATGGTACACCTTAGCCATTGCGCTTATTTTATGGTTTACAGTTTTATTTGCTAATTTTGCAGAGTCGATTGCAGAAGGACGTGGCCGTGCGCAAGCAGATAGTCTACGCAGTGCGAAAAAGGATGTAAAAGCAAAGAAGTTAAAATCAGCAACTAATATCGATGAGTACACTGAAGTATTATCCAACACATTGAAAAAAGGTGATCTTGTATTTGTCAGTGCTGGTAATCAGATCCCAATGGATGGTGAGGTAATTGATGGGGCAGCATCTGTTGATGAGAGTGCAATTACGGGAGAGTCTGCGCCTGTCATTCGTGAATCTGGTGGGGACAGAAGTGCTGTTACAGGAGGTACAACAGTCGTTTCAGATTGGTTGATTATTCAAGTAACAGCAGAGCCAGGTGAAAGCTTTCTTGATAAAATGATAGCTATGGTGGAAGGTGCATCTAGAAAGAAAACGCCAAATGAAGTTGCACTCCAAATTCTTTTGGTTACATTGACGATTATTTTTCTTGTTGTAACAGCTACACTACTCCCATTTTCGAACTTTGTAAGTAAGTTAGCAGGTTCGGGTACTGCGATTTCAATTACAAATGTTATTGCTCTGTTAGTGTGCCTTGCACCTACAACAATCGGCGCCTTACTTTCATCAATAGGAATTGCAGGCATGAGCCGACTCAATCAAGCGAATGTTTTAGCAATGAGTGGGCGTGCTATTGAAGCTGCAGGTGATGTGGATATCCTATTATTAGATAAAACAGGGACAATTACACTAGGAAATCGTCAAGCAAGCGAGTTTATTCCGGTTTGCAATGTTGAAGAAAGAGAATTAGCTGATGCAGCTCAACTCTCTTCCTTAGCAGATGAGACAGCTGAAGGCAGAAGTATCGTTATTCTTGCAAAAGAAAAGTTTGATATTCGTGGTCGAGATCTTAGTCAATTAAATGCAAACTTCATTGAATTCTCAGCAAAAACTAGAATGAGTGGTGTTGATTTTGGGTTAAATGAAATCCGAAAAGGGGCTGTTGACGCAATTAAAAACTATGTTCTACAAAAGGGTGGAGAATACCCATCTGAATGTGACCAAATTGTCAAACGAGTTGCAGGAGCTGGAGGTACACCGTTGGTTGTTGCACAAAACACAAAAGTGTTGGGTGTTATTTACTTAAAAGACATTGTTAAAAACGGTGTTAAGGAACGTTTTGGTGACTTGCGTAAAATGGGTATCAAAACCATCATGATTACAGGTGATAATCCGATGACAGCTGCAGCAATTGCAGCAGAAGCAGGTGTAGACGATTTCTTGGCAGAAGCTACACCTGAAGCCAAATTAGCACTGATTAGAGATTACCAAGCAAAGGGACATTTAGTAGCAATGACGGGTGATGGAACGAATGATGCACCTGCATTGGCGCAAGCAGACGTTGCAGTGGCAATGAATAGTGGTACACAAGCGGCGAAAGAAGCAGGAAATATGGTTGACTTAGATTCTAGTCCTACGAAGTTGATTGACATAGTTAGAATTGGAAAACAGCTTTTAATGACAAGGGGCGCTTTAACCACATTTAGTGTGGCAAATGATGTGGCAAAATATTTTGCTATTATCCCAGTTCTGTTTTTTGGGATATTTCCTCAGTTAACAACGCTAAATATTTTAGGATTTACAAGTACAACGAGCGCGATATTGTCAGCGATCATTTACAATGCGTTAATCATTGTCTTTTTAATCCCATTAGCATTAAAAGGTGTTAAATATCGTGAATTGCCAGCTGGAAAGCTACTAAAAAGAAATATTTTGATTTATGGTCTGGGTGGAGTAATTGCACCTTTCTTGGCAATCAAAATGATAGATATGATTCTGACCGTAAGCGGTCTTGTGTGAGGTGGTACTGATGACAAACATATCAAAAACATTTAGACCAGCTTTATTTATTTTTATTGCAATGACAATTCTTTGTGGTGTGGTGTATACGAGTGTTGTAACTGGAATTGCTCAACTAATATTTCCAAACCAATCAAATGGAAGCATTGTCACTGTTACACTAAAAGATGGAACAAAGAAGGACGTTGGTTCCGAATTAATTGCTCAAAAATTTACTGAACCAAAATATTTAATTGGGAGATCAATAGGTACAACAAATCTTTCACCTGTTAGCGCTGAACAAGAAAAACTTGTCCAAGAGCGAATTGATTGGTGGCATAAATTTGATCCAGACAACAAATCTGATATCCCGATGGATTTAGTTACAGCTTCAGGTAGTGGAGTCGACCCATATATTTCACCAGCAGCAGCTGAATACCAGGTGTCAAGAATTGCAAAAACAAGAGGAATAAGTGAAGATAATGTTAGAAAAATCATCAATCAATATACTACCGACAGATTTCTAGAATTCATTGGAGAACCTGGGGTAAATGTTTTAAAGGTAAATTTAGCTCTTGATGGTCTCTATAAAGGATAGTGATTTCGTATGATGCAAGAAGATAAACGTCCAAATCCGGATAAGCTTTTAGAAGACATACTTGAACAACAAAAGAAAGTTGGTAAACTAAAAATCTTCTTTGGCTATGCAGCAGGTGTAGGAAAAACCTATTCGATGTTAGACGAGGCAAGAGAACATTTTGGCAATGGTGTTGATGTCTTAGTAGGATATGTTGAACCGCATACGAGACCAGAGACCACTCAACTTCTTGAAGGTTTGCCAATGTTACCTTCAAAAAAGACTTCTTATAGAAACATAGAGCTGAAGGAATTTGATTTAGATGCAGCTTTAATCAGGAAGCCTGAACTCATTTTAGTTGATGAGCTTGCTCATACTAATGCTCATGGTCTTCGTAACAAAAAACGATATCAGGACATTGAGGAACTTTTGAATACTGGAATAAATGTATATACAACCGTAAATGTCCAACATATTGAAAGCTTGAACGATATTGTTCAAGATATAACAAAGATTACTGTAAGAGAAACTGTACCAGATACCTTTTTTGATCGCGCAGATTCTGTAAAACTGATTGATATTGATCCTGTAGAATTATTAAAACGATTTGAAGAAGGAAAAATATATAGCCCTGACAGAGTTGCAACAGCTATTAATAACTTTTTTACAGTGGAAAATCTTCGACTTTTACGTGAGATAGCCATGCGGAAAGTTGCGGATAGAATCAGCCATGAGAACCTGAATACACGACGTAGTTTCGCTAAAATGCCCAATACAAAACTTCTAGTTTGTATTGGTCCCTCTCCTTCGTCAGCGAAATGCATTAGATGGACTGCGAGGACGGCTGAAGCATTTCATGCACCTTGGGTAGCTGTTTATGTAGAAAATATGGATAGTGGTCGATTTACAGAACAACAACAAAAATCGCTTAGGATGAATATGGATTTAGCAGAGAAATTAGGTGCTGAAATTGTAACAATTAATGGAGACAATATTGCAACAGCTGTTGCAGAATATGCAAAGCTATCAGGTATCACGAATATTGTGATTGGTAAGAGTCGAAATAAGAAATCATTTAAGAACGTCTTTGAAATGGATTTTGAAGACCAGCTTATATCGCTTTTACCAAGTTTGGAGATTCATATCATTCCTGATAGTAACACACTCCGACCTTATAGAAAAACGAGAAGATTTCATTTCCGTAGTCAAGTACAGTTTTTTTGGAGAGATGCTCTTAAGTCTATTGTATTATTAATGTTAGCAACTATTGTTTCAATTGAACTTCGTGCGCTTGGAATCGGTGAACAAAATGTGATAATGGTTTATATTCTGTCGGTACTCGTTATCTCTAGAATCACAATAGGGTATCTCTATGGTATAGTTTCTTCATTTTTAAGTGTTCTAGCATTTAATTTCTTTTTTACTGTACCTTATTACACATTTAATGCTATTCAAGCAGGATATCCAGTTACCTTTTTCATTATGTTGTTAGTCGCATTGTTTGCAAGTGCTTTGACGGTTCGTATTAAAACACAAGCAAGACTTGCTGTAGAAAGAGAGCGTCGGACAGAGGTTCTTTATGAAATAAACAAAAAGTTGTTAGCTGCCAGAGGGCTTGATAGTATTGTGAATCTGACAAATGAATATGTAGTTAAACTGTTCAATCGAACAGTAATTTTTTACACAGAAGATCCCGAAAACGGGACAATAGGTTACTTGAAGCAATTTTCAGAGGAGATAAAGAACGACATTTTACAATCTGAGAGTGAAAAAGCAGTCGCACATTGGGTATTTGTCAACCACAAACCAGCTGGAGCTGGAACTGACACATTAATGGGAGCAAAAGCTTATTATTTTCCTGTAGTATCACAAAAAAAGATACTTGGTGTAATGGGAATATCCTGTGAAAAAAGCCTTCTCGATCATGATGATCGTCTTTTTTTACAAATGATTACTGCACAAGTAGCAATGGCCTTAGAACGCCAGTATTTATCAGATGAACAGCGTATAATTCTGGTAGAATCTGAAAAAGAGAAAATGAGAAGTAATCTATTGCGTGCAATCTCACATGATTTAAGAACACCCTTAACAGCTATTCTAGGTGCGAGTTCTGCCATTCTCGAAAATCAAGCATCTTTTGATGAGTCTACAAAAAACAATTTGATTGCGAACATAATAGAAGATTCCCAATGGTTAATTCGAATGGTAGAAAACTTGTTGTCTGTAACACGAATCCATGAAGGAACAATGAATGTTTCCAAATCACCGGAGGCTGTAGAGGAAATTGTTGCAGAAGCAGTAAGTCGAACTAGAAAAAGATTTCCAGAGAGCAATATTTCTGTAAAGGTACCTAATGAACTTTTAATTGTTCCCATGGATGGCACATTAATTGCACAGGTCCTGATTAATCTTCTTGAAAATGCGGTCAAACATTCACAAAACAATACAGCAATTGATGTAAATGTGAAAAAGAATAAGAATTATGCAGTAATTGAGGTAATTGATAACGGAGAAGGAATTGCTGCTGAAGATTTACCATATTTATTTACAAGTTTTGTACCAAATGGAAAGAAAAGTGCCGATTCATCAAGAGGGATGGGAATAGGTCTTTCCATCTGTATGTCAATTATTAAGGCACATCAAGGTAAAATGAGTGCAGAAAACCGAAAGTCAGGTGGAGCAGTATTCCGATTTTCTTTACCACTATCATAACAAGTAAACCAGGTTCAGAAATAACAGGTAAGCTAAAGAAAGGCTGTGTAAAATGGTGTATAAAACTTTGATTTTAATCGTTGAAGATGAAGCAGGTATAAGCAATTTTATTTCTGCTATATTAACTTCAAATCATTATCAAATCATAAAAACTAAAAAGGGAAATGAAGCCATTTCAATGATGGCTTCTCATTCGCCTGATTTAATTTTGTTGGACTTAGGATTGCCAGATATTGATGGAATCGAGGTTTTAAAAGCTATTAGACAATGGAGCGAGGTGCCTATTATTGTTGTATCAGCTCGTGGGCATGAACGGGAAAAAGTAGAAGCGCTTGACCTGGGTGCGGATGATTATATTACAAAACCATTTGGCACTTCAGAGTTGCTTGCTCGAATTCGGACTGCTATTAGGCGAAATAAGAAAGCTATAGAAAGTGATGATCAAAGTCTCAAAAAGTTTAGTGTTGGAGAATTTGAAATCGATTTTGAGAAGCGAAAAGTTCTTATCAAAGGGAAGGAAGTTCATTTTACTCCAATTGAATACAAAATCATTACTTTGCTTTCTGAGCATGCTGGCAAAGTGTTAACACATGACTTTATCATAAAAAAAATATGGGGACCATACACCAATGAAACGCAAGCATTACGAGTCAATATGGCAAATATCCGCAGAAAATTAGAATCAAATCCTGCTGAGCCAAAATACATTCTAACTGAAATGGGTGTTGGGTATAGAATGATAGAAAGCATTTAAAACAAGCTATGAAAATAACTTGTTTTTTTGCTTTAGAAAAAATAACACAAAGAGGCTATCTGGAAATGAGAATAAACTTTCAATTATAATGGAGAAGTCACGCTGTTGATGCAATACTTGCTCTCTGCTCAGCAAATTTAATTTGATTAGAAAAGCAGTTGATATTGAAAAAATCTATACCATCTGCTTTTTTGTTAATAAAAATACCATTCAGGACCGATTTTCGTTAAAATAAACATTGCCGCTTTTCACAATAGTTTTTCACAAATTATAAATGTCCAAATGTACTTATGTTTGATAATAAGTTATTTAGCATGATATAAGTGTAAAAGAAGTGGAACATTTGGCTTTATATTTTTTGACCGAGAGTTTGAAGTTGTATCCATAGTGAGAGGATTTGAGTTTGAAATGATAGATAATTTTTGGCGTGATTTACCACGACCATTTTTTGTACTTGCACCAATGGAAGATGTGACAGATGTTGTTTTTCGTCACGTAGTAAGTGAAGCCGGTCGACCGGATGTATTTTTCACAGAGTTTACAAACTCGGATAGCTATTGTCATCCAGAGGGCATGAAAAGTGTGCGTGGTCGTTTGATTTTTACAGAAGATGAACAGCCAATGGTGGCACATATTTGGGGGGATAATCCAGAATATTTCCGTCAAATGAGTATTGGCATGGCAGAGCTAGGATTTAAAGGCATCGATATTAATATGGGCTGCCCTGTACCGAATGTGGCTTCGAGAGGGAAAGGTAGTGGCCTTATTCTGCGTCCAGACGTTGCGGCAGAACTTATTCAAGCAGCAAAAGCGGGCGGACTGCCTGTCAGCGTGAAAACACGACTTGGCAATAAGGATGTAAATGAGTGGGAGGAGTGGCTAACGCATATTTTAAAACAGGATATTGCGAACCTTTCTATTCATTTACGTACAAGAAAGGAAATGAGCCAAGTAGATGCGCATTGGGAGCTAATTCCGGAAATCAAAAAATTACGTGACCGTATCGCACCAAATACGCTACTAACAATCAATGGAGACATTCCTGACCGTCAAACTGGGCTGCAGCTTGCTGAACAATATGGTATTGATGGCGTTATGATCGGGCGAGGTATTTTTAAAAATCCTTTTGCTTTTGAAAAAGAGCCAAAAGAGCATAGCAGTAAAGAGTACCTTGATCTTTTAAGACTGCAGCTTGATCTTCAAGATCAATATGCGGAAGCACTACCACGTTCAATCACAGGGCTTCATCGCTTTTTCAAAATTTATGTCAAAGGATTCCGTGGAGCTGGTGAATTAAGAAATCAATTGATGAACACGAAATCAACAGATGAAGTGCGTGGATTGCTTGATAACTTTGGAAAAGAATGTTGATGGAACGGGGACAGTGAAATGATGTAACTCTTAAAAAGTTAGAGTAAAAATGAATCACATCAACTCATGATTACTTATCTACTGCTATTCAACTAGTTGGTCTGGTCTGTTATTTAATGTGAGAGGAGGAGCTGTCAATTCAGGCAAAGTGAACCATTATTATAGTAAGATTGTGAAATCCTGTACTTAAACTCCCTCAGTTTAATACGATTTTCTCCCGAATACTCGCTTATTCGCAGGATTTCATGTACCTTGATATTTTGTAACGATAGAATATATAGGGCCAGATCCATTATTAGCTTCGTGGAGGCATAGTGAAATAGAGGAGTATAATTACACTCCATATTTTACCATATGATGTACATGCTCCACGCCGCCCCTGGAGGCTTTCCCTCCCATGTCTCAACGGGTCATTTGCCCTTTCATTCCTTCGTTATGCCTATCCAAGGGGTGGAGGCCAGTTTTGCTAACGGGATGGGTCAGAGCCCTTTTGTTTAAGTAATCTGGTACTCCGTACATATTTAAAATCCTACGAATAAGCCAACATTCGATTTGTATCATAATAAAGTGTATTGTTTTCTATTACTTTTTCCATGTCCTAAATAAGAACGAGTGATATTCT